>JAFLTH010000153.1 GCA_022510525.1 Lachnospiraceae bacterium
ACAGTCCCCTGTTTAATTATGCCCCACCCCGACTCCGACGCCTCTCCATCCTTGGCTACCTTTCACACATTGAAATTTGCACTCTCGGCCTGCCAGTAATCCGTCCCCCGCCCCAAGATACAAATTACGATTTGTAGTTTTATGCTTATTCACCAAATGAGGCTGCGAATTTTTGGAGGACATTGACTATTGATAATGATTAATATATAGTATACAATTTAACCATTCTACGAAGAAATATTTTCTATAAAGTTAGCAGGGGTTGATTTGCAACCTTTTTCTGAGATTCCGGCATATTTCGCCGCTTGTTTCAAAGCTAAAACTTAACTATTTAGATTAAAATCAATTAAAAATAAAATTATAGGGAGAAAAGATGAATTACGAATCAGATGTTTACTGGAACAGGGGTGCATCACATTCTATAAATCAGGATTCGCTTATTCTGCTGCAGGCGTTGACGTCACAGGGCAGAGTATTAATGGCGGTAATCTGTGACGGAATGGGTGGTATGGATATGGGAGAATGTGCAAGCGGATATCTTGTCGAAGAGCTTGTAACCTGGTTTTATGACGGGTTACTGGATGCAATAGGAAAAAAGAAAGCTCTATGGATAATCAGACGCTGCACGGAGAGAAAAATATATCAGATACAGAGCAGAATGCAGCGTTATGCCGACAGGCGTTCACTTGAAATGGGAACGACGCTCTCAATGCTGGTTCTGTGGGAGAAAAAGTATATGTTATGGCACATAGGAGACAGCAGGATATATCATTTGCGCAGTGGCTTAATAGGCAAAGAATCACAAAGAAAGGTACACCTCTTGACCAATGACCATGCAGACGATAAAGGCAGACTTTATAAGTGTGTGGGAAACTTTGGATATTTTGTGCCGGATTTTAAGATGGGCAGTATTAAAAAGGGTGAGGCGTTTCTGCTATGCAGTGACGGCTTCCGTAACAAAATGGGAATTGAAGAGATTGGAGAGGTGCTTGCACCTGAAAATATGACGGAAGATAAGATTAGAAAAAGGCTGCGTGAGATAGGGGAGGCCGTGCTGCGCAGAGGTGAAAGGGACGACTTGTCGGCTGTTTACGTCAAGGTTTGCAAATGAACAAAATAACGTTAGTAATTAAGTATTAAAGCGTATTAATGATTGAATGGCACAATGTTCTTTGATATAATTATCCTATCTTCATAAAGGGGGTAGGGAAAAATGGGGTATGATAATATGACGATGACAGATAACCAGTTTAAAATTTATAATAGATTACTTAAATTCATTAGAAAACTTTTGAAGCTAGTACCTGATGATAAAAGAGAATCACTTGAAGAGGAGTTTGATAGTATTCTACGGTCATACATAGAAGACTGATAATAAAATGTAAATAATCAAGGTGTATAGTCCTAGGAGGTAAATTTTGGATAATAGTACATACACAAACGAAATTATGCATATCAATGATTTTAAGAATACAAATGAAATCGAGCATACAAACTATCTTTTCTCAGATAAATACGAAATTAAAAGCCCCATAGGTGAAGGCGGCGGAGGCATAGTCTATCTTGCATGGGACAGGCATTTGGAGTGTTCGGTTGCCATTAAGGAAGAAAAACATCCGCAAGGTGCAGAAGGTACAGGCGTTCTTAAAGCTGAAATGGAGTTTCTAAAGACTTTAAAGCATCCAATGCTTCCCACGGTTTTTGATTACTTTTCTACCGATAAGCGATATCTGGTGATGGAATATATTAAAGGGATTGGTTTACATAAATATATAGAAAAAGAGGGTAAAATACAGGAAGAACAAGCCTGCGAGTGGGCGTTACAGTTATTGGATTTATTATCCTATCTGCATAATCATAAACCGGCAATTATATATCGTGATTTAAAGCCTGAAAATATTATAGTATGTCCGGATTTAAAACTGAGAGTAATAGATTTTGGGGCGGCTTTGTATATTAATTATGACGGCAGCAGGCAGGAAAATCTGGCAGGAACTCCGGGGTATGCAGCACCTGAACAGCTTAATGATTACGGACAGAATGCTGACAATGCAGATGAAAGAAGCGACATTTATACTTTCGGGGCAACTATGTATCATATGTTGACGGGTTTTAATCCTTCACTGCCACCTTACGGAATCAGACCTTTAAGATGTATAAATCCGGAACTTACGTCCGGAATTGAAAGGATTGTGTTAAAATGCACCGAGAAAGAACCTTCCAAACGATATCAGTGTGTGGAGGAGATAAAGAGGGATATTGAGCGCAGGAAATATCTGAAAAAAAGAACGTATTTTGCAGGCTTTGGCAAAAGGCGGCAGTATGTAATAAAAAGGCTGGAAAAGAATATATGGCTGACAGAGAAGAAGACAACAGGTTTAATATAATCATTGACGATGAGAAAGGGAAAAGCCTATAATATTTCTATAACGGAATAGCCGTAGGTTTATAGAGGAAAAGGCATAGATGAGAGATGAATATTAAACAAGCCAAAGAATATATTAAAGACTCGGTTAAATTATATCTGAAAAAAGACGATGAAGGCGAATACAGAATTCCTGTTGTAAGGCAGCGGCCAATCTTTTTGCTGGGGGCGCCGGGAATAGGTAAGACGGCGGTTATGGAGCAGATTGCGCAGGAGCTTGGGATAGCCATAGTTTCTTATTCCATGACCCATCATACCAGACAGTCCGCGCTGGGGCTGCCTTTTATTGCACACAAGGAATTTGAGGGACTTTCTTATGATGTGTCTGAGTATACGATGAGTGAGATCATTGCTTCAATTTACGATGTGATGAGTGAAAGCGGAATCAAAGAGGGAATCTTTTTTCTGGATGAGATTAACTGTGTATCCGAAACTCTGGCGCCTTCGATGCTGCAGTTTTTACAGTATAAAGTATTCGGACGTCATAGGGTGCCGGATGGCTGGGTTATCGTTACTGCGGGAAATCCTCCTGAATATAACAAATCGGTACGCGAGTTTGATATAGTCACACTTGACAGAATGAAGATTCTGGAGGTGGAGGCCGAATATCAGGTCTGGAAAGAATATGCGAAAGACCGTAATATTCATACCGCAATTTTGAACTACCTTGACCTGAAAAAAGAGGATTTTTATCAGGTGGAAACAACCGTACGCGGGAAAAATTATATTACTGCAAGGGGATGGGAAGATCTGTCGGCTATGATGCTGCTATACGAAGAAGAAGGAATGTCAGTGGAAGAAAGCCTGATAGAGCAATATATCAGAAATCCACGTGTGGTCAAGGAATTTGGCGCATATTATGATTTGTACCGAAAGTATCAAAAGGATTATCGGGTGGCGGACATCCTTGCAGGAACGGCACCTGCCAGCGCAGGAGAGCGGGCAAGAAAGGCGGATTTTGACGAAAGACTTTCCCTTATGGGAATGTTGATTGATTATGTTCAGCACGATATACGGGAGAACATAGAGCAGTATGAGTATATTAATAATATATTAAATCATATGAAAGCGATTAAGAACAGTGTTGGGGCGGATAAAGACGTAATTGGGTCAAATAAAGACAGTGTAGAGCTTAGCAAAGGCAATTTAGAATCAGATAGAGGCAGGTTAAAGGACAGGATTGCAGACATTCTTGAAAATCAGATATCAGGAAGAGAAAAAGGTATGGAGTCACTTATGAAAGCCGGTTCACTGTCTGACAGAGAAAAACGTAAGCAGAAAAAGGTAATTCGATTCCTGACTGATTGTGAAAAAGCCCTTAAGCAAGAGGAAATAGATGATGCGGATGCTGCGCTAAAATTCTTAAAAGCGCGCTATGATGACGAGGCTGCCTTATATAAGAGTGAAACGCAGGATATTAAAATGAAGCTTCACTATCTGTTTACTTTTGTGGAGGATACCTTCGGCACCGGAAACGAGATGCTTATCCTGCTTACCGAATGTACGGTCAATAAAGACAGCGCGAAATTCATCGGTATGTATGGCTGTGATGAATATAAGCGCCACAATGAAGAGCTTATGGTTTCGGAGCGCGGCGATACGATTATGGAAGAGATTGCACGACTGGAACTGTAAATTGTAAATATAAAGGCTGTGACTAAGCCTGCAAACGAGAAATATGAAGGCTGTGACTAAGCCTGTAAAAGATAATTATAAAGGCATGACTGCAATATTATGAAAATACAAGAATTAAGCACTGAATATGGAATTCTCCAATATAGAGTAATAGAGGACCATATTATGATAACCGAATACCGTGGAAAAGATATTGTATTGACTATACCGGTCAATATAGATGGTATACCGGTTACCGTTATCGGTAAAAAGGCTTTTCTCGCAGCAAGAGAGCTTAAGGAAGTAACGCTGCCGCAGTCTGTATGCGTAATACAGGACTGGGCCTTTGCATCCTGCCGTAATCTTGAGAAACTTGCATTGCCGCGAAAGAAACTGGAAATAGGGCAGGGAATATTAAAAGATTGTGAAAAGCTATGCCGGGTTATAACCATAACCGTAGAAAAAAAAGAAAGAAATGAACCGGTTGAAGATGTTAAAAATGAGACGGGCATAGAAACAGATAAATCGGATGAGAATATTTCGTATTTGCTTGCAGCGGCAATGACAAGGCTTGACGCCTTTTATTTATTTGATACTGATGCGGCAGGAAGCTCAAGCTGGATAGAGCAGTGGGATGCCAGAATGATTGCCCTTATTGAACAGGAGGATACCGAGGGTTTTTCCAAGATGCTTCTATGCGGTGAAGAGGATTACGGCAGCAGGGAAAACAACATAGATTATTATATAGAGCAGAAGAGACGCTTTAAGGTAAGACTTGCAATGCTGCGGCTTATGAATGACATAGAACTTAATTCCCCGGTTAGAAATATACTGCTGACGTATCTTAAATCTCATACAAAGGGTTGTGATTCAGAAGAAACATGGAAAGTGGTACTGGAGGAACATGGCGATGAGAAGCCGTATTACCAACTTCTCTTAGATACAGACTGTATTACGGAAGACAATATTGATGCGATACTGGAGGATATGGGAGAGCGCCATACCGAGATGAAGGCATTTTTAATGAGCTACCAAAGCACAAATTTCCGGAATGAAGATATGTTTGCTTCTCTGGAGTTTGAATTGTAGCAACATTTACCAACAATTTTCAAAATATATCTTGCGTTAATAGCATTTATATGGTAAACTAAAATCTGCTTGATATTGCGAAAGGAGTATATTTTTATATGGGAGCGTTAAGAATTGTATTAACTATTATATATATAATTATTTGTATTGCACTTGTTGTGCTGGTACTGATGCAGGAAGGCAAGTCCGCAGGACTCGGATCCATCAGTGGTGCGGCTGAAACATATTGGGGAAAGAATAAGGGGCGTTCTATGGAAGGTAAACTTGTCAAGATTACGACAGGGCTTGCCGTAGGATTTATGCTGATAGCAATTATCTTGAACCTGAATATATTTTAAGTATGTTGAAGCACTCTTGCATAAGGGTGCTTTTTCTTAACTTAATGCACAAATTGAAATTTGTCGCTGGGCTGAAGGACGGATTGCACAAATAGTAAGCTGGCT
>JAFLTH010000154.1 GCA_022510525.1 Lachnospiraceae bacterium
ATTGGGGTATCACGGCTTTTCTTGTAATTGCTGCGGGTATTCTTTTTTACTATATTCTTTTTCACGGCTCAAGCTTATCCAGCGGCCTCAATAGTTTTATCGGAATATCAATGCCGATTATCGATGGGTTTGTATTGGCTTATTTGATGACCCCTATTTTAAATAAAATTGAAAAGTGTATTATCAAACCGTTGTATGTGAAAGCTAAGTTGCCCATGACACCTAAGAACAAGCGCAGGATAAGAGGACTGTCTATTCTGGCAACAATTGTACTGATTTTAGTTGTGCTCTATGAATTTTTCGGTCTGATTATTCCGGAAGTTGTGCGCAGTATCCAGAGCATTATTTTTCAGTTCCCGATTTACATCAATAATCTCAGCAATTGGGCGATGGGACTCTTGAAGAATAATCCGGATTTGGAAGAAGTGGTGGATGCGTTAATCAATCAGTATTCATCCAAGATACTGGACTATGTAAACAGCAATCTGCTTCCCAACATCAACGGACTGGTCAGGACATTGTCATCCAGTGTGTTCGGCGTGTTTAAGGCGCTGTGGAATTTTGTGATTGGATTCATTATTTCCATCTATGTACTTGGCAGCAAAGAAAAATTTGCGGGACAGGCAAAGAAGATTGCATATGCCTTGTTTGACCGCAAAGCCGGTAATGAGGTTATTTCCAATTTCCGATTTATTCACAGTACTTTTATCGGATTTATCGGCGGTAAGATAGTGGATTCCATTATTATTGGGGTTATCTGCTTTATCTGCACGACGATTATCGGTACACCCTACGCGATTTTAGTGAGTGTCATTATCGGTGTGACGAATGTAATTCCGTTCTTTGGTCCATGGATCGGCGGTGTGCCGAGTGCGCTTCTGGTTTTGATGGTAGATCCGATACAGGCATTGTATTTTATAATTTTAATTATGGTTATACAGCAGTTTGACGGTAATATCCTTGGTCCCAAGATTTTGGGAGATTCTACCGGACTTTCCGGTTTCTGGGTAATTTTTGCCATCACGATATTCGGCGGACTGTTCGGTGTACTTGGAATGGTTGTGGGTGTGCCTATTTTTGCTGTATTCTATGCGGCTGTCAAAGCGTCCGTCAACAAAATGCTTCGTAAAAAGAACCTGCCTACTGATTTAGGACCATATCTGACGGTAGGACAGATTGATGAAACTATGAGCTTTACGGAGTACGTGCCTCCGGTTAAGAAGAAAAGAAGGAAGGAAGATAGCGTTAGCAGTGCACCTGATACAATGGGAGAAAAGAAATGATGCAAAAGCATAACTTGCTCACAATCATAACGCCTACATTTAATCGCGCTTCTAATTTAAAGCGCCTGTATGAGAGTTTAAATGCACAATCAACGAAGCAATTTGTGTGGTTGATTGTAGACGATGGCAGTACAGATGATACGGAAACGGTCATACGAATGTTTATCGAAGAGGACCGGATTGAAATTCGTTATCTAAAACGGGAAAATGGCGGTAAACACAGGGCATTAAACATGGGAATTGCTACAATAGAAACAGAATTGACATTTATTGTGGACAGTGACGATTATCTGCCCGAGGATGCCGTTGAAATAATTCTCTCGTATCACGATAAATACCGGAACACTCCGAATCTATGCGGTTATTCTTTTCTCAGATTCTTTGAAGACGGCAGCGTAAATACTGCATATTTTAAAAGGGATGAAGAGATTGCTTCCTACCGTGACATAAGAATAAACGGTGGCATAGGCGGTGATAAGGCGGAAGTCTTTTATACTGAAATATTAAGGCGATTTCCCTTTCCCGAATATGACGGCGAAAAGTTTCTTCCGGAAGATTTAGTCTGGATGCAGATGTCCGGACCATATCAGATGGTTCATATCAATAAATGCATTTATATAGGCGAATATCTGGAAGACGGACTGACCAAAACCGGACGTGCTATGAAGAAACATTCTCCGCGTGGTATGATGCATCGCTCGGAAGTATATTTGCAGGATGCCGGGGTCAATTTAAAAGTTAAAATTAAGATGATGATGTTATATATTATTTACGGAAAATTTGCAAGTATCGAATCAGGTAAATTGTATAAAGATGCAATTCCCAAATTGTTGTTCTTAATGCTTTATTTTCCGTCTATTGTTCTATATCACAAATGGCAAGCTGCATAATTTTGATTAATTATAAAGTAAATTAAGGGAACTATACAACTTATGAAGATTGTATTTGTTTTGCCTAACATGCCGGGCGGCGGTTCTGAGCGTGTTGTGGCAATGTTGGCAAATGAATATATAAAAAGAAACTATGAGGTAGCAATTTTATTGTTTGCAGGCCGCCAAGTGGCTTATCCGCTGGATGAACGGATAGAAATCTGTATCGCAGGAAAAGTGTCAGGTGGAAATCCCCTGATACAGTTGAGCAGACTTATTCGGATGAGACGTTTTTATCAGAAAAATAAAGGCTGTTATATCTTTTCTTTCTGTGTGAGAGGCAGCATTTTTTCCGTAATTGCCGCCGCAGGTATTCCCCATAGACTTCTTGTGTCTGAAAGAAACGATCCTACACGTATTTCAGGACAGCGCCTGCGTGACTGGTCATACCGAAAAGCGGAAAAATTGATTCTACAGACTGAAGATATGAAAAAATGTTTTACCGAAGATATTCAGAAGAAATCAGCGGTCATTCCTAATCCTGTATCCGGAGATATGCTTGAACCTTTTCAAGGCGAACGAAAAAAACGGATTGTTTCCGTGGGCAGACTGCAGCCGCAGAAAAATCATAGACTGTTACTTGATGCCTTTGCTGCATTTCACAAGGTATACTCAGATTATGAACTGCATATATTCGGTGTCGGAGAATTAGAAGCAGATTTAAGACAGCGGGCGAAAGACTTAAATATTGAAAAGGAAGTTGTTTTTAGGGGATTTTCATCTAATGTTCAGCACGAAATATGGGATAGTGCCATATTTGTTCTTTCTTCGGACTACGAAGGAATATCTAATTCTATGATAGAGGCACTCGCCATGGGTATACCCGTGATTTCCACAGATTGTCCTGTGGGTGGTTCGAGGATGTATATAGAGGATGGTGTGAATGGTATTCTTACACCGGTGGGAGATGAGAAGGCATTGACGGAAGCTATGCTGAAAATTGCCGGCGATTCCGACCTAGCGCGTAAATTTTCTGCAAATGGTGCAAAAATCAAAGAAAAATACAGCTTAGAAACAATTGCCGGACGATTCCTGGCGGAAGCAGGAATATAATTTCTGTAATCAAGTAAATACTACGAGGAAATATAACGATGGAAGACAACAGAATTGTAAAATGGGGTAAGGTGTGGGAATGGTTGTTTTTTATTGCGCTTATTGTCGCAGTCGGGATGATTGTATGTACTAATTTGTTTCATTATTGTTATAAAATGAATGCGGACATCGCTTCGGAAGGTGTATATGCAAGGCTTATATGGGAAAGTAAAGAATGGCTGCCCAAGTCTTGGTACTCCGGCACCGAGTTGCGCTTTTGGCAGACACCTAATCTGGCGGCCTTGTTTTATGGTATAACGCACAGCATGACTTTGGCCATGGGAATTTCGTGTATTGTCATGACAGTGGGAGTCGTGTTAAGCGCTTATTTTTTTGTTTCACAGTTTTCATTTGATAAAGCACAAAAGCTGGCATTTTTACTATTATGTCTGGTTGTTTCCAATCAATTCATGATTTTGGAATTGGCATATCTTTTTGCTTCCTATTACGGAATTCATGTTATTATTTTGTTTTTTACACTGGGAGTATATATTCGTCTGATGAATGGTAAGCAGAAGGCAGCTCCGTATATTATCGCTACTGTTATTCTGGCGGTTATGACGGGTATGTTGTCTGTTCGTGAAATTTCAATTTGTTATGCACCGTTATTTGGGGCAGAAGTCATAAGACAGTTCTATCTGTATTTGACGAATAAAGGTGAATGGAAAATAAGAAAGAATCTGCTTACGGGCGCATGGTGTTTTGTACTGCCTATAGCGAGCTTTGCGGGAACTTTCTTTCCTTATTCTATTGAACAGGATATATCACGAAATGTTCGAAAAGGATTTGGAAAGCTTATGGGCACAGTATTTCCGCATGTTGCAGAGTGTTTGGGGATTACGCAATCTGAACTATTGGAAACTATTGTTCTTTATGTTTTGCTTATAGCTGCTGTTATCAGTTTATTCTTATGCGCAATTCGGGTATTGGTTAAACGTGATGCGGAACAGGCGGTGTGGAGCTATCTTGCGTTGTGGATTGCACCTGTATTGTCAATGTTCGCCGTGGCATTTACGACAATGGATAGTTCTCCTCGATATTACTTTGTATTGATATATACTTTGGCTTTTGGATCAATATATTTTATCAAGTATATTAAAGAAAAATCCTGGATGTTAGAGTCGCTCGGGTATGTAATCGTGTTGCTGGTGTTTGTCTTGCAGACAAAATCTGTCTATTTGCCGATTATACGAAGTGAGGAACCGCCTATGACAGATGCCTATAAGGTGGGCAGTTGGTTGGAGGATAACGGATATAAACAAGCATACGCCAATTTCTCAAATGCCAATACAATAACGGTTTTGTCCGGAGGCACTGTCAGGGTAGGAGCTGTAGACTCGGTAGAAAAAATGAATTTTTGTAAATGGTTAAACAGCACTAATTGGTATGTTCCGAATGTACCGTACGAATCTCCGACAGCGTATATAATAACGAAATATGACTTCGATAAGTTTGAGCCGTTTTATGAACTTCATCAGGATGATCTTGAGTTTGCAACAGAGATTGGTATGTATTCTATATATGTTTCCGACTATAATTTTTCATGTTTGGAATATCAGGAATAACATTATATTAAAACGTGCCAAGATATAAAAGGAGATTTGGAGTCTGCTTTTTTACACCCAGATAAGCCGTTTATGAGCCAAACTATTCGTTAAACTTGTGTTTTGCGCATAGTTCTATGTCGAATCAGACTACTCTTTTTCAGTAAGGATTTTCTTCATCCACATATGAGGACAGCCTTGCTCATCGTCTATTTCTTTGCATTGCACATAACCGTTCTTGCCATAGAAACCTGATGCCTGACATTGTGCGTGTAATGCAATAGATTTTCCGCCGACGTTGCGGACATATTTTTCAGCTTCATTCATCATAAGCGAACCTATATTATTATGACGATATTCCTTGCATACGGCAAGTCGTCCCAGAATATATGCCTGATTATCGTCTG
>JAFLTH010000155.1 GCA_022510525.1 Lachnospiraceae bacterium
TTTCATTTGCCCTCCACATATGGCAAATTCTCATTTGACTGTAATTCACGCCATCAGCAGAACATTCTATGCAATAATCGTCCTCACGCCGGCTGAAACGATACCACATTGATTTTACGGACGCATCAATAGCCGTCGTTGCCCAATCGGAATAGCCCATATTGGTAGCTACGCTCCCCAGATGCTGAAACCTTTCGTTTTCATATTCTACGGAGGCTTTCAGCCAGTTTTCGCTGTCCAGATACATTACAACGCCGCACTGGTCAAATCGGTTCTTGGATTCAAATTCAGTCTTTACGATGAACGAGAAATATTTCTTATCGGTAGACATTTGCAGAGCCGGCGCATTATCATTACGAAAATGATAATATGTGCGCTGCCATAAATCGGTATGCGGTTCTGTTATAATCTCAATCTTATCTGAAGCAATGCTATATTGTTTGGGTTCCCTTGTCCACTTCATTTTGTTTATATCTAAAATCATTATTCAACCCCTGATTTCCGATTTATTCAATTTCACAAATGGCAATTTGTCTATTTCTTCTTTTTTGCTTTTGGTGCAGGAAGCTCATCATACATAGCAATAAATAGACCTGATAAATATTCTTTATTATCGACATCATCAACTAAAAGCATTTCCTTTGCGCCATCATACGGCAATTCATAAGATGGATTTTTCATATATGTATGATAGATGACTTTACCGGATTGACAAGTAACCTGTCATCGAATATCCCACCAACAACTTTTTCACGATAGACAGAGTATAGATTCTCCCATCATCGCACGATACGATATATCATTTAAGTCAGACAATTAAACTCCAAATAGTTTTGACTAGAAGCCAAGTTGTTCACCTCCACAAACGCCGATTTTCCCAGCCCTGCAAACTGGAATTACAGTTCACAGCATTTGTTCCATTCTTCCATAAGAATATCAAAGATATCATTCAATCTCTTGATTATGCTTTCATTTACTGGAATCGTTTTATCAAGAAATTGCATACCTCTTTCCCCCATGAAATCCACACAATAAATCAAACAATAGAATGCAAACGCTTTGTACTCTATCGTGCTCGGATTAATCTCATCTAATAGATAATCAATATATTTGGTATCCAAATCCATATTGAGCAACGCAACCTTCGTCATTGCAACAAAGGTAAGTATATCACCCAAACCCATCCAATCAATATCTATTATCCCAGATAATTTTCCCTCATAAACCAATAAGTTTTTTGTACTAATATCATCCAGATACGGTATTGGTCGAACTTTATCCAAATATTCTTGTATTTCCTGTTGTAATTTTTTTATGATATATATTTTGTTAATATCAAAATAATGTTTTCTGCTTATTCTCTCTTCTGCACGATTCAGCATTTCATCAACAACGCAGTTCCATGTCCACTCCGCATCCGTTGAGATATCAATCCTTGAAATCTTTCGTTGTATCTCAACTACTGTTTTGGCGATTTGCTTTTTCTCGCTGTCATTTAATTTATAATAGACATTTCCAATATCATCTCCACGGATATATGAAAGAATCAAAAATGAATAGTCTTTGTATTTTCCGTAAGACAAGACAACAGGTATTGGAATTTCACATACAGACAACTTGTTAAGCCAATAAACGGTATCTTTATATGCATCTTCATCTTTGCTGCATCTAAGAATAAACTTTTCGGTTGCAGTGGAGACAATAAAAACATAGTTCGCAATACCAACACCGCAACGTTCTATTTGAACAACACTTCTTTTTGTGTTGTTTTCAAATATCATAATTGCATCTTTGTAATCCATGAGGCATTTTTCCTCCATCCTCTATAGACTAATGAAAAAATTGGGATTTATTTACATATCAATCCACTGTATAAACGCTGTTTTATCCGCACAATTATATCCCGCATTTTTATAAAAATCCAAGTTTTTTTGCTCTTACCTCATTCAAGTTAATTCTATCAATGCCCAAAATATTATGAGATGCAATGTACAAAAAATCATTTTCTATATGCGCACATCCTGATAATCTTAGCGAAACACTAATCGTTCTTTGATTTTCCAATGTCTCTTTGCTCCAAAAGGACACTTCCGAGCAAGGATAAGAAGCAGTGATGACCGTGTCCTCATGTACTCCAATGCAGTCAAACATTTTCTTATGAGCATTTTTTCTTGCAGCACCGATTTCAAATGCCGTCAGATTGATTTTGAACAGTTTTCCGTCCTGGCTTGCGGCATACAAGGCTTCGCCGTCAATATAAAAACTTCTAATATTTTTTTTGCTTAAAACCAGTGTTTTTTCAATGGACAACGTAGTTTTATTCAAAAGCAGCAGTTTTCCGTCTACCGTTCCGCAAACCAAGAATTCATCATATATTTTGATAGCCCACATACTGCTGCCGGAGATTCTGAACTCTTTAGTCGAATGCGACTGTCTGTCAAGCGTGATAATCTTGCCGTTGCGAATAGAACAATAAACCGTATTTTCATCGGCTGCTATCGCGCATATATCAGAGCTTAAATCAGTACCTAACTGCCATTTGCCGACCAGAGCATAATCCTTTTGGCTGAATACATACAGCGTGCAAAAATCATATATGATAATCTGCGCATTATCCGCAATCAGATTTCTTGACAAACCTTCTTTCTCAAAAACTGTCTTTTTGAGGATAATATCGCGGGAGTGCTTATCAATTTTAATCAATTCTTTTCCGCATATTAAATCAATGCACTGCGCTGTGATATTGAAACCCGTGACGATTCCGCCAAATTCCGCTATGTGCTCCATATTACCACCCCGCAAATTCCGATTTACCGCTTGTCCTAATCATATTTTGCTTGCAAAAATCTAATTTATCTAATTGATAATCACATCAATCAGATTCTGAATGCTTTGCTCCAGTTTTTCTTCTCCCCAACCTAAATCCCACTCTTCGCCAGAACCGGAATCGGAAATCACATAAATCCCTGTTGCCTTACGTGAACGGAATTTAGCGACAGTAAACAGCCCGGCTCCCTCCATTTCCACGCATTTGGCACCTTTATCCTCGTAATATCGGCTCCTCCAGTCTGGCTGCACATATCCCGCATCAGTTGTCCAATGATAGCCTCTATGGTATTTCAGGCCCTTGCTGTCCATCTCCTGGCATAGACTGTCCGTTAATTCTTTTGATGTTTCCACCAGCTCGCCTTGAAAACCATACAGTCCTGCTACCGCTGTATCATGAAACGCGCCGTCGGTAATCACATACTCACCGATTTTAGCGGATTTGCCTCCGGCAAATCCAACATGGACTAATTCCTTAACCCCGGCCGCAAACAAATCCTCCGCTTGCGTGACTATTCCCGGAGAGCACATCTCACCTTTCACAAAGCCTGTCCGCTCATCATGATTCATCACATAAATTTCACCACCGACATGATATGCTGATTTACCAGCATTTCTCGCGAGCATTGTGTCATATAAGCTGTCTGCAAGAAGATATACGCGAGAAGGAATCTTGTTCTTTAATTCGTCGAAATCAAGTCCTTGCAGCTCAATCTCTCTTCTCACAAGCTGAGACGGTGCATTATAAACCTCAGGATCAATATCAAAATTCCTTTTGCGCATGACCTCATAAGAAAGTATCTTTCCGTTTTCCACCGGATGTTCTGCGTGCATTATCTGCACATAATTTCTTTTTCTATAAAATTCTCCGGCGGGCAATGAAGAATCCACTTCAACAAATCCGTGATTCTTTATGATTTTCTTTTCCAAGTGCTCCATAAGCCTTGATCCCATGCCTGCACCTTGGTATTCAGGAAGCACATAAACCCTTGAAACTCGATTATCTTCCACTGTCGCCGTGCCACAAATTATACTTTCATTTTCAATCACATAAGTTTTTTCTTCTGAAATGTCTTTTTCAATATTGGCTAAATTATGCAATTCCAAAAAGTATCTGACAACTTCTTCTGAATAGTATCTCGCATAAATTTCTCTAATGGTACGACTCACAATTTCATGTACAACGCCGGCCTGCTCCTTTTGAGCTTTATATATCTTGCAATTCATCACCACCACCTCCTGTTAAATCCCGATTTTGTCATTGCATAACCAGTATATCACACCCCCGCGCAAAAAAACGCCGGTTAAATCACCAGCGGTTTTGTTGTATTGTGCAATAAACTGGAAGTTATCTTATACAAGAAATATCACTGATGCTGGTGGTCTATATGAGGTTTATTTAATTATCTCTAACATAGTTGCAATATCCTCGGTTGCCATTGTTACTTTTGACTTTTCGATCAAGATGTTTCCTCCTGTCATGATGTATGACGGCATTACTCTGATACCATTGTAATAAATCTCACTATTCCGCAATTTATAGGTAGAAACGGCAGGGACAGCATTTTTCTTTGTTGCTTTTTTCGTTATCATGTTAAAGGCTTTCTTTGCAACATCACCCATAAGCATAATCACCTTGATATTGGGGAATAAAGAAATCTCTGCTTCTAAATAGGGCAAGCTGTTTTCAATACTGCTTTTCTCAATGGCATATTCTGTTTTTGATGTTTTGACGGCATTTGTGATATAGACACCCATTTGCAATATGTCTTGTATAGAAGTAACCTCTGCGCCTGCACCTTGCAAAAGAGGGATAGTAGTTTTCAGATAATCGGCATCGGGAGTTCCATAAAAGTCCTCTAAAGGGTCAGATGGCACAACTTCATTTATCATAATTGCATTGATCGTAAGCGGGTCAATTTCAATATCGTTTAGATATATACCGTTTGCCATACCCAACTTAATTTCGAGTTCTTTTTTTATATTCATTTCTGCTCCATACTCCTATAACCCCCGATTTGTTCAGCCTACAAGCTGGAATTCTTTAGTCCTACAAAATGGAATTTACTTATCATAAAACTTTTCGCATTATGATATGTCCATCTTTTCTTGCAACCTCATGAAACCCAGATTTTTGATATAATCTGACAGGTCCAGAAAAATCATAGTCATTGCGTCCCTCATATATCTTAGAATAGCCTTCAACAGCCACATAGCCTTTTAATTTCGCATCAGAACATATCCTATCAATAAAGGCTGAGGCAAGACCCATACCACGATACTCTGGTGCTATTTCAAAACATACGATAGAGATTGTTTTTCCACAAGTATTAGTACGGGCAAACTCTGGAACAAATCCTATATAACTTTCAATATCCGCAGCGTTACACCATCCAATAGAAATATCGCC
>JAFLTH010000156.1 GCA_022510525.1 Lachnospiraceae bacterium
AGCCAGCTTACTATTTGCGCAATCCGTCCTTCAGCCCAGCCACAAATTTCAATTTATCAAAAGCATTGAATATGCATAAATACGTAACATACGGAGGAAATATCATGGCCAGAGGAATAGGGACTAAGTGTATACATTTAGAGGAGTCGGAGGGTAAGAGCGAAAATTACGGAGCGCTCAGTTACCCGATTTATCAGTCGGCGACCTATGCGCACCTGGGTGTGGGCAGGAGTACCGGTTATGATTACAGTAGATTGCAGAACCCTACAAGAGAGCAGCTTGAAAAAGTAGTTGCAACACTGGAGAATGGTATAGATGCACTGGCATTTTCAACGGGTATGGCTGCGATTGCGTTGATGATGGAGCTTTTTAAGCCGGGGGACCATATGATAGTGGATGCTGACCTTTATGGGGGAAGTATAAGACTTTTTAATAATGTATCAAAAAAGAACGGAATTTCTTTTTCTAATATTGACTGTTATAAGGAAGATGTGGAAAGTTACATCAATGAGAATACCAAAGCCATCTATATTGAGACACCAACCAATCCAATGATGAATGTTACCGATATAGAGGCAGTTGCAAAGATAGCGAAGAAGCATAACGTGCTCTTGATTGTGGACAATACTTTTCTTTCTCCCTATTTCCAGAATCCGCTTGATTTGGGAGCGGATATTGTGGTACATAGCGGAACCAAATATCTGGGCGGCCACAATGATACACTGGCGGGATTTTTGGTGACAAACAGAGAGGATATCAGCGAGAAGTTTCGGTTTCTGATCAAGACGACAGGCTCGGGACTTGCACCTTTTGACAGCTGGCTTATATTGCGTGGGATTAAGACGCTTGCTATTCGTATGGAGAAGTCACAGCAGAATGCTATGGAAATCGCAAAATGGTTAAAAGAGCAAAAGTCTGTTACAAAGGTAATTTATCCGGGACTTGAGGAGCATCCGGGATATGAGATAATGAAAAAACAGGCGAGAGGTTTTGGAGCTATGCTGACTTTCCGTTTGGAAAGTAAGGAATTTGCCCTGGCAATTCTTGAAAAAGTGCGTATGATCAAGTATGCAGAGAGCCTTGGCGGCGTGGAGACGCTCATTACCTATCCAGCCACACAGACCCATGCGGATGTGCCTAAGGAAATCAGGGAAAAGAACGGCATTACCGAAGAAACGCTTAGACTTTCCATAGGTATAGAGGATGTAAAAGATTTGCTGGATGAGCTTGAAAAAGTTTTTAAAGAAGTAGAGAGGGAATTACATGGCTGAGAGAAATCTTGATTTTGATAAAATTATCGATAGAAAGAATACAAATAGTCTAAAATACGATTTTGCAGTAAGGCGTGGTATGCCGGAGGATGTGCTTCCGCTCTGGGTAGCGGATATGGACTTTGAGACATCTTCCTATATAGAGGATGCCGTTGTAGAAAGAGTTAAGCACGGAATATTCGGTTACAGCGAGGTAGAGACGCCGTATTTTGAAATTGTAAGGGACTGGATGAAGCGACACCATGATTGGGACATAAATGAAAGATGGCTGATTAAGACTCCGGGAGTGGTATTTGCCCTGGCAATGGCGGTCAAGGCTTATACGGAGCCGGGAGACAGCGTACTTATCCAGCAGCCGGTATATTATCCCTTTTCCGGAGTTATTGAGGATAATGGAAGAAATGTGGTAAGCAATAACTTATATCTTGGAGAGGACAACCGCTATCATATAGATTTTGAGGATTTTGAAAGAAAGATAGCGGATGAAAAGATTAAGCTCTTTTTTCTGTGTAATCCACACAATCCCGTATCAAGGGTCTGGAGTGAAGAAGAGCTTATAAAGCTTGGTGATATTTGTGTGAAACACAATGTGGTCGTTGTCAGTGATGAGATTCATAATGATTTTATATTTAAAGGAAAGCACACTGTATTTGCAAATATTAAAAAAGAATTTGAAGATATCAGTGTCACCTGTACTGCCCCAAGCAAGACGTTTAATCTGGCAAGTATGTTGATATCAAATATTTTTATCCCCAATCGGGAACTTAGACATAAATTCCGGAAACAGATGGATGCTGCCGGAATAAGTCAGTTAAGCGTGCTGGGATTGGTAGCCACTGAAGCCGCATATACTCAGGGCGAAGAATGGTATCAGGCAATGCTTAAGTATGTGGCGGATAATATAGAGTTTACCGGGAAGTATGTGGAAGAAAATCTGTCGGGTGTAAATATGATAGAACACGAGGGAACTTATCTTGTGTGGCTTGATTTCAGGGGGACAGGGCTTAGTACGGATGAGCTGGAAGAGTTGATCGTACACAAGGCGAAACTGTGGCTGGACAGCGGAAAAATCTTCGGGGAATGCGGCAGCGGATTTCAGCGGATTAATGTGGCCTGTCCGAGGAGTGTTTTGAAAGAAGCATTGGATAGGATAAAGACAGCACTTTCAGAAGCTTAACGTATTTGTATAGTTCTATAAAAGCTATTAGAATTAATTGATAAATATTTATAAGTATAAAAACGGTGAAAGTTTTGAGAAATCAATGTTTTCGCCGTTTTTTATTGATTAAAATTAAAAAATTTAAAAAGCCTATTGACAATACATATTTATCAATATATAATGAATATCATAATAAAACCTATAAAACATATCAAAATAGTAGGAATTAAAAAAGAAAAATAAACTTTAATAAAAAGAAAAGTGGAGGTATTATTTATGAGTCAGATTAAAGAAAGTGCATTGGAATTAATTGGAGGAACTCCAATACTTAAGCTTAACGGTTATACAAAGAAAGCTGGCATAACGGATGCAACAATTCTTGCAAAACTGGAATATTTAAACCCGGCAGGTTCCGTAAAGGACCGTATCGCATTGGCAATGATTGAAGATGCGGAAAAGAAAGGTCTTTTAAAACCGGGTGCAACAATAATCGAGCCTACAAGCGGTAATACAGGAATCGGTCTTGCGGCGGTTGCGGCAGCAAAGGGATACAGGGCAATCCTTACATTGCCTGATACCATGAGTGTTGAAAGAAGAAATCTTTTGAAGGCATACGGTGCCGAGCTGGTACTTACGGAAGGCGCCAAGGGAATGAAAGGTGCGATAGCCAAGGCTGAGGAGTTGAAGAATGAAATTGAGGGTTCCATAATATTGGGTCAGTTTGTAAATCCGGCAAATCCGGCTGTACATAAAGCTACAACAGGTCCCGAAATCTGGGAACAGACAGACGGAAAAGTGGATATATTTGTTGCGGGTGTAGGTACAGGCGGAACAATTACCGGTGTCGGCGAATATTTAAAAGAGAAGAACCCCAATGTGAAAATCGTGGCAGTTGAGCCGGCAGGAAGTCCTGTACTATCAACGGGAACTCCGGGTGCACATAAGATTCAGGGAATCGGAGCCGGTTTTGTTCCGGATGTACTCAATACGAAGGTGTATGATGAGATCATAACAATTGAAAATGATGATGCATTTGCGGAAGGCAGGGCATTTGCGGTAAGCGAGGGTATCCTGGTAGGTATTTCATCGGGAGCGGCCCTGAAAGCAGCATCAATCCTCGCAGGCAGACCTGAGAATAAAGGAAAGACTATAGTAGCGCTTCTTCCTGATTCAGGAGATAGATATTTATCTACACCATTGTTCAATAATAACTAAGTTTATATCCTTCCTTAATAATTGCTGAAAAACCGGAGCTGTTGTTATAAAACTAACATACCTCCGGTTTTTGCAGGAAATGTTAGAGTAGTAGCGAATGTGTTGACTTATACGGTCAATAAACGGAAAAGGTGATTGCGGTAGAAGCGTATTATGTATATAATTAATTGAAATGTATGGTAGTAAGGAGGTAGAATGATTATGACAGGAAAAGATTTAAACAAATTACACAAATTTTTAAAAGATGCAGGAATCTATTATCTTGCAACCCAGGACGGAGACACTCCACGTGTACGCCCCTTTGGAACAGCCTTTTTGTTCGAGGACAAAATATATGTTCTGACAGGAAAAGCCAAGGATGTATCCAAACAGCTTGAGAAAAATCCAAAGTTTGAAATATCAGCGATGGATTCACCGGAGAGATGGATTCGCGTATCAGGGGAATTGGTAGAAGACAACCGGATTGAAGTGCATAATGCTATATTGGAAGAATATCCGAATTTGAAGGCTTCATATACGGCAGGGGATGCCAATACCCACACATTATATTTAGATGTTGACAGTGCTGTCATATATTCATTTACGGCACAACCGGAAAAACTTGAGGTGTAAAATAGATGCTGACACAGTTTTCAAGAACGGAATTACTGCTTGGAAAAGAAGCAATGGAAAAATTAGCCGCAGCAAGAGTTGCGGTTTTTGGCATTGGCGGAGTAGGCGGGTATGTATGCGAGGCTTTGGTTAGAAGCGGAGTCGGAGCCTTTGATTTAATTGATGATGATAAGGTCTGTTTGACCAACTTAAACCGTCAGATTATAGCTACACATAAGACTATAGGGCAATATAAGACAGAAGTTATGAAAGAGCGCATACTTGAAATCAACCCGGATGCGGATGTAAGGACTCATCAGTGCTTTTTCCTGCCTGAAAATGCGGATGAATTTCCATTTGATGAATATGACTATATAATAGATGCGGTCGATACCGTTACCGCCAAAATTGAGCTTGTGATGAAAGCACAGGAAAAATCAGTGCCTATTATCAGCAGTATGGGAGCCGGCAATAAACTGGACGGCAGTCAGTTCAGGGTTGCGGATATTTACAAGACCAAGGTCTGTCCTCTGGCAAAAGTCATGCGGAGGGAACTTAAAAAGCGCGGCATAAAGAAATTAAAGGTTGTATATTCCGAAGAACAGCCTACAAGACCGATTGAGGACATAGCAATAAGTTACAGAACAAATTGCATCTGCCCGCCCGATGCCGAGCATAAGTGTACTGAAAGAAGAGACATACCGGGGAGCACAGCGTTTGTACCCTCTGTGGCAGGATTGATTATTGCAGGAGAAGTGGTGAAGGATTTGTGCGGGATTGGAACTGTATAGTATTGACAAAGCGAAATATCATATGATACAATACACTTCGGTAAACAGAACAAGTTCTGTTTACCGTGTAGTAAGCTGCTGTGGCTCAGTCGGTAGAGCGTCGCATTGGTAGTGCGGAGGTCACGGGTC
>JAFLTH010000157.1 GCA_022510525.1 Lachnospiraceae bacterium
TTCCGTTCTGCAGCATATCCTCCAGATTGACCAGACAGCAGTTATGCATATGCTGGGCAAAATAATCCGCATCATGGAAGTGAATGATTCCTTTTTCATGCGCTTCCACAATATCCGGAGGCAGTAGAAAACGCTTGGTAATATCTTTGCTGACTTCACCTGCCATATAATCCCGCTGCACACTGTTTACAGTAGGATTTTTATTGGAATTTTCCTGTTTTACTTCTTCATTATTGCATTCCAAAAGACTGAGTATCCGCTCATCGGTTGAATTTGATTTACGTATAAGGGCGCGTTTATATCTGTAAGTAATGTAATTTCTGGCCATCGCGTATGCATTGGATTCCATGAGCTGGTTCTCTACCATATCCTGTATTTCTTCAACACTGGGCGAACGTCCCATCTCTTCACAATGTCCCTCGACAATTTCCGCTATAGTATCAATTTCTTCATCAGAAAGTCTATCTGAATCATTGACACTGTCATTGGCTTTTCTGATAGCAGCAATGATCTTATCCAAATCAAATGTCACTTCAGTTCCGCTTCTTTTAATAATTTTCATATGCGACCCCCATGCAATCATATGTACTATATCGCAAAATACGATATACTATATATTGTAGCACGAAGTTTTGCTATGTCAAGATGTTGTTGCAAAAACTTTAATAGAGTTTTGTAATAATCCAATCGTCATCTTCCATTTCATATTTTGTTTTACAATTCGGACAATTTCGCATTCTTGCGGCATTAAAACTGGCTCCGCAGTTTTTACACTGAATTCTCTCTATTGAAAAATTAATATCTATCGGCTTACGGATATTTTTACGCAAATCTACGCGTACCTTATCTTTCTTAGTATAGATACCTCTGTCGTTACTATATATATTCTCCAAATATACATCTGCCGTAACATAACAATAATCTCCCTGTACCTTAAATCTTTTAAGTGCAACTGCACCTCTGTAAGAAGATTCTATAACATCCAAAAATCGATTCCCAATAGACTCTCCTTCATAATACGGAAGTTTCTCTGCCTCATCTGAGTAAATAATCATTTTTATCAAAGATACAACCTTATCTGAAAAATATTCAAATGAAAATTCCGGACTATATCGCTTCATTAAATACACAAATCTATGTCCCGAACCTGCCGAATTAATTAACATAGGAATGGATTTTCCCGCTTCTATAAACATTAAAAACAACATAAAAAACGCATATAATATATAGCCTTCCACTACTCCTAATATTATGCCGGCGATAATGCCTCCAATAATTGAAGATATAATTTGCGCAGTATTTTCTGCTCTCATACAATAAACGAATGTAAGAGCAACTATACAGGGAATAGAGCAGGCGAACATTACCCTTCGTAGGTTTTGATCAATATCTCCGCTGTCTTTAATGAAAAAGAAATTAGTAACTTTAGGAAACAGCTCATTCATTTCAAAAAAGGTCCCACAATAGGGGCATCCGCTTTGTAATACTTCTATCTTACTGACAGCACCGCAGTTAGGACAGGCATATAATTCATTGGCAACTTTGTCTGAATTATATACATCCGTTATAATCTGATAAAACGTAGAATCCTGTTTCTTTTCATACACCTTTTTATTATTATGATAAATGGTTCTGGATAAACTACAGGTGCGAAATTCCATTCGACTTAAATAACGATTATCACTCCATTGCCTTCCCGCTTTAACACCATCTGCAAAAGTTCCTCTTGGCACAATATCATATTTCATTATAAGATTTTTTCTCTTTAGTCGATTAAACTGAAGCTCCAACCCATGCTTTAAATCCTGACCTGCACATGAAGGATATCTACCTGTATCAGTAAAATTTTTTAAATCCAGAGCAAAGTTTTCAAAAATATCATTATGTGATTTATCCCATATTATTTTATTATCCTGATTATTCAAGTGTATTTCCTCACTATTCTATGTATAACGTTTATATTATTAATTTAACTTCTTTTTATGCTTTAAAAGGTGTAAAGTCTTTATATCGATAAAACTTTACACCTTAGATGCTTTATAAAATATGTAATTAGTAAGATATTAATAATCAGTATGTCCGCATTATTTATGCAGGCTTTGAATCTGACTTAACTTCGGCCACATCCTTTTCCAGTTGATCCACCCTCATTCTGAGCCCTGATAACTGCACCTCCAGAACCAGATTCTTGTCTGATACTTTTATGGATTCATTTAATTTATTAATAAGGTTTATATGGTTTTCTGCAAGTAACTGAATGTTACGATTAGTATCGTTCTCAAGAGTCAATTCAACATTTGTGACACGCTGCCTTAAATCTTTAACATCATACTTCAGGTCATGCATTTCATATTCCATATTCTTCATGCTTTCTTTCATATCCTGCATGCCAGATTTAAGATTTCTTACATCTTCCTTCACATCACGCATATCCGTTTTCAGACTGTTTACATCATCTTTTATCGGTTGTATAATATTGGCAATAGCCTGTAAATCTTCATTAGTTAAAGACATAATATCACCTCATTTCCTAATCTATTGTATTTACTCTATTAAATTTTCAAACAAGGATTGTTATACAGTTTGTAACACAGCTGTGAAACTAAAGTCATTGTATCATACACGAAAGAGAAAGTCCATATGAAAATCTATAAAAATTTCTAAATTTTATATAAATAGCTAACGATATTTCGTTAATATTTTTATATTACTGTTCTATACTAAACTGCTTCTTTGTAAATATCTCAGCTGCCTCCAGCCCCTCATAGCCATACAGATGTACGCTGTTTGTCATTATATCAAAAGCCAGATTCTTTCCATTCTGTGCATGCTCCACAACATACCTGCCGTAAAGCTCCAACATCTTGTCGGAATAGGTACTTATTTCCCCACGCAGATATGTCTCATATGATGTATTATCAATATTATCGTCTCCGGTACGAATGCTTCTTGCATTTTCCGCCAGTGCAGGATATTGCTTTGCAAATTCTTCCATCCATTCTACCTGCATCTGCACAATTTGTTCTATAATAGCTTTCTTCTCAGGTGTAATAACAGGGAAGTGTTCCTTAATAGCTTCATATTCCTGTGGCGCAGTACTCTCCATCATTCTGCCGTATTTTTCTTCAATAAGATTATGTCCAAGTGAAAATTCCCTTACAAAATCATAAAGATACTGAATGAGCATAGTTCGATTCCATGTCATATACTGACTTTTTCGCATAATTGAAAAGGTTGGCCAGTCATTCTGACAGCTTGCACGCCCCCCTACATTTTGTACCTTGTCAAATGCCTTAAACTCTACTTCTGCAATTTGATTTACAAGCCATTCATCATTGTGCTCTGCAAAAGCGGCCTTCATAGACAGTTCATTGCTGTGTGCATCCAGATAGTTGTCTGTATCACTTATAAAACTGTTACTATAGAGTTCATCCGCCAAAAAAGTGCCTATCTCCTCGACAGTATCCGGCAGTCCCGATAAAAGCTCCGCAAGCTTACTCCCATTTTCCGTCTCTTGCACACTACGATAAAGCCACTTATCATGCGGTGGATAGGTTCCGTCAATATAATGCTGAAGCTTCATAGCCTCTCTTGCACAATCCGCCATCATAATCAGCGCACTGAGCTGATCATCACGTTCAATCATACGTTTATAATTATATTGTCCTGTCTGGGAAAACTTAGCGGCACTATCCGCCATTTTTAAATAAAATATATTCTCCGGATAACCCTTAAGAAATTTATTCCGTTCCGAGGTAAAAATCCCCTCATCATCCCGGAATATCTCACCATTGGTTACCGCTGCAAGAGCATAATCCTCAACTTGCCTCCAATCCACATTTTCATAATCAGGTGCCCCTGTTATTTTATTAAAAAATTCTGAGATCACAAAAACGCCTCGTCTTTCTTTTGCGACGTTTTTCTTAATTCGTCTATAACCTTCAAATTCATCCGGCAGTTCTTCATATGCCGCTTCCAACCGCTCTCCAATAGCTTCATATGTTTCTCTGGTCACCCACATACAAAATTCCGGTCCCCAGTCATGGTCTGTGGATAATGTATCATCATATCCAAAGCAATCTGAACCTATGCCTACCAGTCCTGTGGCAATTTTACTTTCATAGTCCGGAAACTTTTCGGCAATCATCTGACGTCCGTACTGCTCATAAAATGCACGACTAAGCTCCAATCCGCTTACTTTTTTCACGCACTGATTCTGCGCTGTCTTACAAGCCTGTGCGTTTTCCTTAAGCCTCTCATAAAACTCATTCCTCCCAAGGCTGCGTTCCATGATATTCATAGCCTTTACAAAAAGCTCATATGCATCCGCGTAATTCTTTTTCTGATAATAGTAAGTAGCAAGTGCAGACAATGCAGCACCGTAATGTGCATCCTCCACTCCAAGTGCTTCA
Organism: Lachnospiraceae bacterium; assembly: GCA_022510525.1. Classification (GTDB taxonomy): domain Bacteria; phylum Bacillota; class Clostridia; order Lachnospirales; family Lachnospiraceae; genus UBA3282. The sequence goes on from JAFLTH010000157.1 coordinate 4,413, forward strand.
AACTCCCGTATAGATTCTTTTGCGTATGCGCAGGCCTCTTCTATTTCCCCGATATTAAGACAGCTTGTTGCAAGGTTGGCGTGAGTTACCGCAACCTCAAACTCCACTCCTGTTTTGGTCTCAACAATATGCAGTGCCCTGAGCAGGCTTTCTTTTGCATCTTTAAACCGACCAAGTTCCTGATATAAGAGACTTAAATTATTTTCCAGACTTGCCATCAGCATATCATCCGGAGCAAGCTTCGCATCGTAAATTTCACGTACTTTTAAATACAACTGAAGCGAATCTTCCAGTCTTCCTCCTGCTCTGTAAGCATTGGCCACATTTAAAAGCGTAGTAGCATAAGGTATGGTATTCTCAATACCCATACGTGCCATCACGTTCATACACTGTCTGGCAATTGCATAGGAATCCTCTACCCTGCTGGTTTCCCTATAATATCCGAGCAGTTCGTTTAAAAGCTGTAAAAGACTGCCGTCATCCCCCATTTTAACAGTGTCCAAAATAGAATTTTGCAAAAGTTTTTCCGCATTATAGCCTTGATTTTTTGCAAAGTATTCGTATACTTTTTGCATTATTGCATCTACATCTACACTCTTTGACATATACCTACCCTCTTTACTGATTAATATAAACCCCTCTATAATATTCATCTAACGTCAAACAGCAATTTTTGATAATAAAAAAAGAGCTGGAAAAGGGACTCGAACCCTCGACCTACTGATTACGAATCAGTTGCGCTAC
>JAFLTH010000158.1 GCA_022510525.1 Lachnospiraceae bacterium
CGGATAATAAAAAGTTATCTGTTATTGAAGGATGCAGATATATACAATTTAAATTGCGATAAATTGCTTAATTATTTGAGGTTTCCATCCCTTGAGTTATAATTATCCCTATATGTAATATAGCAATAATACTATGTGAGGTAATATGAAAGCATACAAAAAGAGAAATACCTATATCCGAGGATTCTGTAGCATTTTAATCGATGTTTTGTTTATTGCCATATTGGTTACTATTGGATTTGGTGTTTATAGGCTTATCTATTATTTTTTGCAAAAAATACCTAATATAAATACAATATATGGATCTTTGATTAGTGCATCTGTAACAATTATACTTGCATTTATTTCTTATATTGCTAAAATGAAGAAATATTTGCCTATTCTATTGTATAAAATCAAGCAGAAAATTTACCATCTTCTTTCTTGGAAATATGTCCCTTTTTCTAGGCTTACAATTACAGATTTTAATGAAATCAATATGTCTGAGACGGATGAACAAGGTAAATTTATCAGCTCAGCAATACATATTCTTAAAAACAATACACAAGATATGATTTTGATTTCCGGTTACTCTGGGAGAGGCAAAACAACCTCGATCATGCTTCTTCTTAACGCAATTGCACACGATAAGGGACTGTATTGGGTATTTTCAGAATTACAGAATCGAATAGTTTATTTTGACAGCGTAAACGATAAAGATGCTTTGCTCAATTATTTAGATCATACAGAAAATCAAAAGTGTAAACTTGTTATCGTTGATAATATACAAAAATATACGATTTCATCCATTAATGAAGTTATGGGCAGAGTAAATAATTTAATATTTCACAATCAGAATGCAAACAATAAGGTGCTTATCATATTCCTTTATCAGGAAACAGGCAGAAATGGAGCATTATACGACTATGTTAAACACAATTATTTTAAAGAGGATGATAACGTATTTAAAATAAACCGATATGTCAATCTTGGTACAAAAGTTACTTCAAAACGCTGTTTTTCACCGGATGAGGAGCTAAAGACACATATACATAAAATAGAAGATTCTTTTTTTCGTCAACATGTGAAAAATATCTTTTATAATCGGAAAGATGATTCCATTATCATTCTTTTGAATGATCTGGTTTTTGCAAAGCCTGCCCAAATTCCTTCTAATAGGGAAAAACCTTTCTTTGTATTGATGGCAGTAATTTTTATTGGTCTTTATAATGGATATGTTACGAAAAACGAATTGTATTCTCTCTGGAAGGATAATTATTCGTTTTTCTCTCTGCCACAAGTAAATTGGCTGATAAGGTATTATACGCGCAATCGAGTTTTAACACCGTTTCCGTTTGTCCATTCCGCATACATTTTTAATGAACAATTAGCAAGGGAATACCGGAAGATATTAATACATAATGCCTATTATAAAGAGAAAAGTGACAAGATGGCAGAAAATATATTCCTTCATTGTAAAGAAATCATGCCACAGAAATGGCTGCTTCTTTTGTTATGTTCTTCCAATTACAGTAAACATTATCCGCAATGCAATAGAATACGCTATTTTGAAAATACTTTATTAGCATATCATCTGCAATATATTCTCGATCTTGTCGAAACTGAGATTTCTATTATACCGGAAAAGAAAGAAATTTTCCGCCAGGAACTTGGTATAATTTATATATATAATGGAGAATGGACGAAAGCAAAACAGATTCTTTATCCATACGTACAGAACCATGATATTAATAAAGATATCTGGCATATTCAACTGAAAATAATAGAAGCAGAACATGGAGGTTGCGATGAAAAGTATATGGAAATGCTGGAATGTATGGAAGCTGAATGCACAGATCCGGTTATATTATTCCAAGTAAGGTATTGGCGTGAGCATTTACGCATGGAACATGGTTTTTTTTCCCTCGACACATGGAAAGAACTGGTGCAGGAAATAACAACTAATGATGAACTTCAACAATTGCGTGAAGATGAACATTTTTCAACACGAGTTGTATCGGACTATGAAAGAACTTACTATCTGAAAGGCAATATTGAATATTCTAAATATAGAAGTATCGTTTCTGAATATATTCGTTTAAGCGATAAAAATGGTAAAAACATAGAACCAGTGGAATATGTACTAAGCCGTGCGTATTATATTCAATACGATGTGTTATTTCAGCTAGGTATATGGGGGTACATAAATCATGGTGCAATCGATCCGGGTATTATTCATAATCCGGGACTCACAGACGGAAATGATACCATGAATGCTCTGCTGAAAGATGCATTAGACAAATATGATTTATGCATTCACAAATACCAGTCAGAGGGGAAAAAGAAGTACAAAACACTGGAGGTAAGAAGATCGGAATTAATTTTGTGTATGGATTCTGATCATTATATTGAGACATTAAATATATATGAAACATTCGAGCATTATGTAAGCCAGAACAATATTACCGTATTTGAAGGATATTGTAATACGCAGAAGGGAAAAGCATTTGCATTATACGCAGATCATATGCTCAGAAGGAATGATTTTGGCAGATTCGAAGAATACCTGAACAAAGCTGAGGATTATTTATTACAGGCCCAAAATATTTATGCGCAATGGGGTAATATTTATGGTGTATTCCGTGCTGAATTATTGACTATACTGATTCATATGATACAGGACAGGGACAAGGCAAATCCAGATGTTTATCGGAATAAATACAATAGTCTGCTCTCAGATCTGACCGAAAAATATAATTCTGAGCAGCAGTTTACAAGGGAATATGATATTATTGAATATCTTCAACATAATATATCCAGAATAGAACTTCCTTTGAGAATACTTAGATTTTACCCGATAATCCTGCAATAAAATTTAACGCTCTATACCAAATAGTTGAAATTATTGCTAATTACTATATTACAGACCATACGGTAAGGTATTCCATTATCATAAAAATTAATTTTTTGTTGTAATTGCTTATAAAATCAAACATACTTACACCTTCTTGATGGCAGCTATTACATCGCTTGCTGTTTTTCGCAACACATCGTCTATAACATTAGCATAATATGCTTTTGAAATGACCTCGGCAAGTGCTGGTACAGAAGTGTCCTCCAATCCCTGGCGGATAGCTGCCGCCGTACCGAGACGCAATCCATAACCCAACCCATAGGGAAGCAACCGATAATTTGTTAGAATATGCAGTTCCTCTAACAATCGAAAAACCTGATAAGTTTTCTTTTTGCTTTCCGGCTGTAGCCAGAGATGCTGAGTCCACGTATTGTTAAAATTTCGCTTTACAACAGGAAGTCGATATTGCAAAAGGGCTTCCTCCAGAAGCCGTGTTGTAGATAACATTTCCCGAGAATAGCTTTTCAGAATAGACTCGGATGGGAGGCTTAGTATTAAGTTACAAATATCTTTTGGGTGAATATTTGAAATATATGCACTCAGCCCTTTCATAATCCGTTGCCACAAATCATCTTCTTGGTGAAAAAAAATTGCAGCTTTCTGCGGGCCGGGATAATTTTTATGCAGCGAAGTCAAAATAATATCAAATCCCATATCAAAAGGATTACTGTAGTCCTGTGCCATTATATTTGCTAGATACTGGGATGCATCAAACACTTTAACACATGGAACATCCTTCAGCCATGAAAAATCTTCATAATACAAGCCTTCGCTTCGATCTACGAATATATAATCTGGTTTCCAATTTTCAATTAATGTCATAGAACGTGAAATATCTACTTTATATTGCTCATTATCTGTTATAAAAAAGCGCACATCGAATCCTAATCTGGTTAGAATCTTATGCGTTGAAAAATGACCGCCTGCTTCTTCCGGTAAAAGAAGGATTTTCTCACCAATCTGTCCCAATGACATAAATACAGAAATATGTGCGTCCAGCCCAGAATGAGGTTTAAATGTGACAGCCTTTGCATTCATATATTTACACCAGACATCATATAAGTCATTTAAGTTTCCTCTTCCGGCAAAGATAACCTTACTATTCTCGTCTCGCACTTCCTCTGATATATACATTCCTTCCAAAAAATCCAGATTTACATCTGAATAAAAAGGAATATTTTCTGTCGGGTTAAGAATCAGAGACTCTTCATGAATCTTTCTTAAATTCTCTATTGATTGTCTCTTTCTTTCAACGCTCATAAGTTCACCTCAAACGACCTGAATACATAACTGTACTGAGTTCCATTTTTACTCTATTATTCACAGAAAAATCTGCAAAAACTGCTTCCAGTTCTTGCACAAAAATTGGGAAATCTGGATTTTCTCTTTGTATAGCATATGAAGCTGAAAGGGTTCGATTAATAAAGGTATTACAATCAAGGTACTCCGTATTGTCATTTGGGAAGTAACAATATTGATAGGAATCATCTGTAAAGCAATCCCGAAAAGAATCATATTTAAATTCCGTTGCATGGAAATCGCGCCTATACAGTGGACAATGTTTTAAAAGCACTTCTTCATTTTTCAAAAACAGTTCAGTCGAATGATCTTTCATGTTATAAATAATGATAAGGTATCCATCTGGCTTTAAAATTCGTTTTAATTCCTGTAGTGTTTCCGTATTGTGGAATAGATGGAATGCCTGCGCCACCGTTATGTAGTCTAGCTTGTTATCATCGATTTCTGTGTTTTCTGCACTGTGGCAAATATAATGAATATTTTTGTAGTCAAAAAGATGTTTCTGGCATTCCTTCATCATAGAATTATTTGGTTCCACCGCATATAACATTTCAAAATACCCAGCAAGAATTTTAGTTAATTGACCAGTACCACATCCAATGTCCGCACCAAGTGCTGTCGATGAGAGTCTTAAATCCTCTTGTAAGTATTTCAATATATTCGTGGAATAACTCGGACGATAAGCCGCATACAGTGCAGCTTTATTGTCAAATAATTTATAAAGCTTGTCCATAGAATTGCCCTTTCAAAAATAAGCAGTAGACAATTACATATTATCCGCATCTTTCATTAACGGATAACTTTTTATTATCCG
>JAFLTH010000159.1 GCA_022510525.1 Lachnospiraceae bacterium
AACTTTTCTTTGCGTCTCTGGCTCCGACAATGAGCAAAGAAAAGTTACTATTTGTTCAATCCGACTCTACCCAGATACTACCTACATTATACTCAATCCTTCCAATTTTGCAAAGAAAGGCAGTGACCCCCATGAGACTCCCCGGTGATGACGACCAAAGACCAATCGGCTTCTCCGTCATATATATGATAATAGGCGTATCCGCTTTTATACTGATCATGCTGGTTGCCGTTATGAGCAGCAATAACAATAAGAAACCCGGCAGTGGCAGCGACTATGTAAAGAATATGCAACAACAGAAACAGGAAGAAGATGCGGCAGGACTTCAGACAGAGGCTGGCGCGGAACTTGAACCGGAACGCAAACTTCGTGCAGAAGATTTGGACTTCTGGGATATGTACCCGATAGAAGACTCCAAAGATGCTTTGAATTCAGACTCATCTTTAGAGTCGGGAAAACCCGTAACAACATCAAAAAATGATGAAGCGGATAAAGAAAAAGACAAAGCCAAGGAAAAAGAGGAGCTTTTAAAAGAAGACCCGTCTACGGACGGCAAGCACACATTGATAAAATATGCAGATGGGACAGAAGAGTGGGTTTTAATAAGTCCGTATCTTAAGAAAAACACCTACGATTTTACAAATCTGTCGGAAAGTTCCAACTTGCGAAAATATACGGAAAACAGTAAAAAAATATCCACAGTGGGAGTAAATGTTTCCAAACACAGTAGCTCTCTTAATTTTAAAAGTATGAAATCCGCAGGAATAGATTATGTAATGATTCGTCTTGGTGCACGTGGATATAGTACCGGTCAGATTTCGCTGGATGATAATTTCGTGGAAAACATAGAGGCTGCGATAGAAGCCGAACTGGATATTGGTATTTATTTCTATTCACAGGCAATAAATCAGGAAGAGGCCACACAGGAGGCTAATTTTGTTATACAGAATCTGGAACCCTATAGGGCAAATATAAATTATCCGGTTGCATTTGACATGGAAAATGTTGCAAATGACAGAGCAAGAATTGACGGACTTTCCAGAGAGGATAAGACAACGATTACAGCCACTTTCTTAAGCGGCATTCAGGCGTCAGGTTATATTCCTATGTTGTACGGAAATAAGGAATGGCTGATCAAAAATTTAGACCTTACCAAGCTGCAGGACTATGATGTGTGGCTTTCGGAAGATATGGATACTCCGGATTATCCATATTTATACACTATGTGGCAGTATACAAATACCGGAGAGGTAAGCGGTGTTTCCGGAGATGCGGGTCTGAATATATGTTTTGTGAGTTATGCGGACAGATGACACAGAACAAATGTTCTAATTGCGTTTCGGATTACTCGCATAGTTTAGTATTTTGGGAGAAATTTTAACGGAAGAATAGATGTCGGCGTAATCAGAAGGAGACAGACCTTCCATATAATTGGGGGTAAAAGCCTTTTGTACGCCGGCTTTTTTTAATATATCAATAGCTTTATTGTAAGCAATAGCCGCCTTTGTTTCGGTATCATAGACTCCTATTGTATAGTTGCCTTTGATATGGATTTTGGCTCTGTAATACTGTTTCCCCTTGCGGTAGAATGAGGAAACACCATTGAAAGAATTAAGAATTTCTATATTTTCGTATCTAAAGTCGTTGGGATTGCCATTGATAAAACGATAATCTTTGTTCGGTACAGCATAATTCTTGATTCCGTATCGGTTCATAATATTTACCTGCATACCATAGTCCGCCACAAAATAATGCCCGCCGCGGCATGAAATTTTATGTGAGGAGTAATAGAATAAATCGTCACTGTCAAAAATAAAGAAGTCTGACGGTGAAAAATAGTAATAGAAAAATGACGGTCTTATATAAATCGGATTTGCAAAGTATATTCCGTTGTCGCGAAAGTTGATGAGCGATACCCATTTTTCAAACAAAAGAGGGCTGTGTTCATCATAATTATATATACCGGTTTTCGAATTAGATACTATATGGCTTGCAAGAAGATAAGCGGCATGTGCAGTTTCCATATTGTCATAACTGCCAAGGCTTATATGCTTTGCGCGATAAGTTAATGAGGCACGGTAGTATATAGTCCCGTTTTTCTTTTTAGCAGTGTAAACACCGGGCATTTTCGGCATTATAAATTCTCCAATCCATAGTAATATTTCTTAATATTGGAATAAGTATAACATATTTTTCCGAATTTCTGTATAAAATATTACAGAAGTGTTACAGGTACACTTCAGATTGGAGAAAATAATAATGTATAAAAAATATTTAACGAGCCTGCTCTTGCTCAATATGACTTTCCTTATGTCGTGGGTATGTGTTAAGGAAGTTAAAATTAACCGGATTGCGTCCACTCAGGCGTTCCGTATGGAATTCTTAAGTGAAGCTGCGCAGGAGGAAAAAAAGAGCTTTTTGGAAGTAGTCGCCAGTGTCTCGTCGGGACAAAGGGTAGTGGACTATGAGGTTTTGGAACAGGAGGTTAAGTATCCGCTTTCGGATACGGATTATGATTCATTGCTTAGAATCGTGGAGGCTGAAGCCGGAGGTGAGGACGAGGATGGCAAGCTTTTAATTGCCAATGTAGTATTAAATCGTGTAAATAACGAAAAGTTTCCTGATACGGTAACGGATGTGATAATGCAGAAAGGACAAGGTGTGGCACAGTTTACACCTACTGTGGACGGGCGTTTTCAAAATGTTAAAATCAGTGAAGAAACATATGAGGCTGTAGAGAGAGCGCTTTACGGAGAGGATATCTCACAAGGTGCGTTATATTTCTGCGCCAGACATTGTGCAGATTCCGGAAAGCTGATGTGGTTTGACCAGAAATTAACCAAGCTTTTTGAGTACGGAAACCATGAGTTCTTTTTATAAAAACGGAAAAGTTGCATGTAAAAATACTTTATGCTAAAATAAACGCAAGCCTGTGTGATTATATTTCAAAAATGCGACGTAATTCTTAAATTAAATAATATGGGCTGTGATAAAGTAGTACGTTATGGAAAGGCATGGTTATAAGTATGGATAAATCTACGGAAGTGTTTTACAGCAGTACAAGAGACAACAGTAAAAAGGTACAGGCCTCTCAGGCAATCCTTCAGGGATTGTCTGAGGACGGAGGTCTGTTTGTACCGGACCATATACCTACACTGGACAAGTCGTTAAAGGAATTGTCCGAAATGGAATATAAAGAAGTTGCATATGAGGTTATGAAGCTCTTTTTGACGGATTTTACGAAAGAAGAGCTTAATGATTGTATAAAAAAAGCCTATGATTCCAAATTTGATACAGAAGCGATTGCACCGCTTACAGAGGCGGAGAGTACATATTATCTGGAACTTTTTCATGGTGCGACGATAGCGTTTAAGGATATGGCACTGTCCATTCTTCCGCATCTTATGACCACTTCTGCGAAAAAGAATAATGCAAAAGAGCAGATTGTAATCCTGACAGCTACGTCAGGTGATACCGGTAAAGCCGCACTTGCAGGTTTTGCAGGGGTAGAAGGAACAAAGATCATCGTCTTTTATCCCAAGAACGGCGTAAGCCCCATCCAGGAGAAGCAGATGGTTACCCAGAAAGGTGACAATGCCTACGTAATCGGAATACATGGCAACTTCGATGATGCACAGACCGGAGTGAAGCAGCTTTTTGCGGATAAAGAGTTGGAGAAGCAGATGAATGAAAACGGACTCAGGTTTTCTTCCGCGAATTCAATAAATATAGGGCGTCTGGTTCCACAGGTTGTATATTATGTGTATTCTTATGCAAAACTTTTAAAAGAGGGAAAAATTGCAGACGGCGAAAAAATCAATGTCGTGGTTCCTACAGGAAACTTTGGAAATATTCTTGCAGCATTTTATGCCAAAAATATGGGAGTGCCGATTGCAAAACTGATTTGTGCCTCCAATGAGAATAAAGTACTGTATGATTTCTTCAGTACCGGTAGTTACAATCGCAACCGTGAGTTTGTTTTGACCAGCTCACCGTCTATGGATATATTGATTTCAAGCAACTTAGAGCGTCTTATTTACCGAATAGCCGGAAATGATGCAAAGAAGAACACTGAATTTATGACATCACTGTCACAAAATGGCAGCTATGCTATTACGGACGAGATGAAAGCACAGCTTGAAGATTTTTACGGAAATTATGCAAGCGAGCAGGAGACCGCAGACAGAATCAAGGACTTATATGAAAAAACAGGTTATGTCATCGATACACATACCGCAGTAGCCAGCGCCGTTTATGAGAAATACAAAAAGGAGACAGGCGATGCCACCAAAACCGTTATTGCCTCAACCGCAAGCCCGTTTAAGTTCACAAGAAGCGTTATGAACGCTATCGATGCAAAATATGACAGTATGGGTGATTTTGAACTGGTGGATGAACTTTCCAAACTCGCAAACGTAAAAGTACCGAATACCATCGAAGAAATTCGCACGGCACCGGTACTGCATGATACCGTATGCGACAAAACCGAGATGAAGGCAACTGTTGAGAGGATTCTGAAGTAACTAACTTGTAAGCCTTGGTTTGTGTTTTTGAGTCTTAATATAAAAGGGAGTTGTATATAATGTACGATTTATTGGATTTTGTGATTATATTCAGCGGTATGTATCTTGCGTATGCCGCTATTACAATGAAAAGAAATGGAGAGATTATGGCCAATGTGGTGTTAAATCAATCCATAAAGGAAAACGCAATTAAAGATAAGCAAGGTTTTATCGATTATATATATGGTAAGCTGATTCTGATAGGCGTTATTATTATGCTGTCAGGAATTGCTAATATGATCAATAGTTATAATCAGGGAAGCTCGCTCATAAACTTGTTGACATTGCTGGTATTTGCGGGGGCGCTGGTTGCTTATGGAATGGTTACCAAGGCGGCCTTGCAGAAGTTTATGTGATTAAATTGAAATTTGTGGGGGACGGATGGAGAGGCGTCGGAGTCGGGGCGGGGCATAATTAACAGGGGATG
>JAFLTH010000016.1 GCA_022510525.1 Lachnospiraceae bacterium
CCTAAAAGAGTCACAAATTCATTTTCATAAATATCAAGGTTTACGCCCTTTAAAACAATCTGATTGTCGAAACTCTTCACAATGTTCCGAAATTCTATCAGTTTATTTTCTTCCATCTATCACCTTCTCCTTATTTATTGTTTAGCGCTGCCTGTGCCGCCGCCAGTCTTGCAATCGGCACACGATATGGTGAGCAGGATACATATGATAATCCAATCTTGTGGCAGAATTCTACGGAAGAAGGATCGCCACCATGCTCACCGCAAATACCAAGCTTAATATCCGGCTTGACAGAACGGCCCTTTTCCACTGCCATCTGCACCAGCTGTCCAACACCGTTCTGATCCAGTCTTGCAAAAGGGTCGGACTCATAAATCTTGGTTTTATAATAATCATCCAAGAACTTGCCTGCATCGTCTCTGGAGAAACCGAAGGTCATCTGTGTCAGGTCGTTTGTACCGAAGGAGAAAAACTCGGCTTCTTCCGCAATTTCGTTTGCAAGCAGTGCTGCACGCGGAATCTCAATCATAGTTCCAACCTGATACCGAATATCGGAATTCTTCTCTTTCTTAACCTGTTCTGCGGTTTCCACAACTATATCCTTAACAAATTTGAGCTCTTTCTTCTCTCCAATGAGCGGAATCATAATCTCCGGCACAATGTCGCAGCCTTTTTCATTCTTCACTTCGATTGCTGCTTCCATAACGGCCCTGGTCTGCATCCTCGCAATTTCAGGATAGGTAACAGCCAGACGACAGCCACGGTGCCCCATCATTGGGTTGAACTCATGCAGGGAATCACAGATTTCCTGTACTTCCCCTGCGCTCATCATCATTGACGCTGCCAGATCTTCAATATCATTCTTATCAGTAGGCAAAAACTCATGTAATGGCGGGTCAAGGAAACGGATTGTAACCGGTCTGCCTTCCATAACTTCATAGAGTGCCTTAAAATCGCCTTTCTGGAAAGGAATCAACTCATTCAGCGCCTTTTCCCTCTGTTCCGGTGTTCTGGAGAGAATCATCTGACGAATCTTAGGAATCCTATCAGGCTCAAAGAACATATGTTCTGTGCGACACAGGCCGATGCCTTCGGCACCATACTTCACGGCGTTTGCTGCATCCCCAGGTGTGTCCGCATTGGTGCGTACCTTCAGTTTTCTGTACTGATCGGCCCATTCCATAATGCGTCCGAAGTTGCCGCTTACGGAAGCCTCCACAGTCTTAATGTCACCTTTATATATCTTTCCGGTGGATCCGTCTAAGGAAATATAATCTCCTTCACGGAATACTTCTCCGCCCAGTTCAAATAATTTATCAGCTTCATTTATTGAAATATCGCTGCAGCCTGACACGCAGGCAGTACCCATACCTCTTGCTACAACCGCCGCATGGGATGTCATACCGCCGCGTACGGTCAGAATACCTTCTGCCGCATGCATGCCTTCGATATCCTCCGGGGATGTTTCCAAACGAACCAATATAACGCGCTCGCCTCTTTCATTTGCCGCCTTGGCCTCCCCGGCAGTAAAATATACCTTCCCCGCTGCCGCACCGGGAGATGCAGGGAGAGCCTGTCCCACTACTTGCCCTGTCTTAAGAGCTTCTTTATCAAAAGTCGGATGCAATAACTGATCCAGCGATTTTGCCTCTATACGAAGAAGCGCTTCTTCCGGTGTAATTTTGCCTTCGTCTACCAGATCACAGGCAATTTTTAAAGCAGCAGGTGCTGTTCTCTTACCGTTACGAGTCTGTAAGAAAAACAGCTTGCCATCCTCAATTGTAAACTCCATATCCTGCATATCACGATAATGTTCTTCCAGTTTATTGGCAATTTCCATAAAATTCTTATAGCATTCCGGCAGGTCCTGCTCCAGTCTCGTAATAGGCTGCGGTGTACGGATACCCGCTACCACATCCTCACCCTGTGCATTGATCAGGTATTCACCATAAATGCCCTTTTCTCCGGTAGAAGGATTTCTGGTAAAAGCAACACCTGTGCCGGAAGTATCTCCCATATTGCCAAATACCATAGCCTGTACATTGACTGCAGTACCCCAGTCGCCGGGAATATCATTCATTCTTCTATATACAATAGCTCTTTCATTATCCCAGGAACGGAACACGGCTTTCACGGCTTCCATCAACTGCACTTTAGGTTCCTGTGGAAATTCCTCGCCTTTTTTCTCTTTGTAAATATCTTTAAAACGTGCGATGATCTCTTTCATGTCATCTGCCGTCAGCTCTGTGTCGTAAGTAATATTCTTTTTAGCCTTAATTTCATCCAAAATCCTTTCAAAGAAAGATTTTTCGATTCCCATAACCACATCCGAAAACATCTGGATGAAACGTCTGTATGAATCATACGCAAAACGTGGATTTCCCGTCTTCTTTGCAAAACCCTCTACCGCTATATCCGTAAGTCCCAGATTCAGGATTGTGTCCATCATACCGGGCATGGAAGCTCGTGCACCGGAACGTACCGAAACCAGCAAAGGATTCTCGGTATCACCAAACCGCTTACCTTGCTTCTGCTCAAGAATTGCCAATGCATCAAAAATCTGCTTTTGAATTTCATTCGATATCTGCCTGTTATTATTGTAATAATCCGTACAGGCCTCCGTTGTCACTGTGAATCCTTGCGGAATCGGCAGACCTAAGTTTGTCATCTCTGCCAGATTGGCACCTTTTCCACCCAAAAGATTACGCATATCAGCGTTTCCCTCTTCAAATAAATATACCCATTTTGCCATAGTATTCTCCTTCTTCAATATATATTAAATAACTTTAATCATCATAGCACATAATATAGCAAAGTATACTAACATTTTAACACTATTTTCAAGTTTTTAAGCGAACCGAACATCTAAATTTTACATTTATTTGTCAGTTACAATTCCATCCTCATTGATTGATGCTTCCGGTGAAAGCTCTCTAAGATAATCATAAAAGGCTTTCTGTCCCGATTCTTCGCTGATATAATGTGTCTCATACCCCTCTTGTATACACGGAAGCACGGACAACTCCGCCAATCCGTCTATCGTCACTTCTAAGTTTACAATAGTAGTATATTTTGTCTCTCCATTGAACCAGAAATCTCCCAAACTGTATACCACAGGTTTTCCACCCACATAACCGATTCCCTGCAGCACATGAGGATGTGAACCAATGATAGCGTCAGCACCGGAGGCAAAAAATTCCTGCGCTATATCTGTCTGATATTCCTCGTAATATTTAGAGTCCTCTGTTCCCCAATGTACATAGGCAATCAGATAGTCGCATTGTTCACGGGCTTCCTTGATGATATTGTTCATCATTTCCGTATCGTACATTCTAACCACACCCGGTGAACTTTCACCTGCCTCCGGCGTAAAGATAAATTTTTCCGAACGATTTGCCGAAACAAAACCTATCTTCATACCGCCTGCTACAAAGTATACCGGTTGTGATGCCTCCTCGATATCTGCCCCGGCGCCCACATATGGAATTTCAGCCTGTTCAAGAGCAGTTAAAGTATCATAAAAAGCATCGGTACCAAAATCATAAATATGATTATTGGCCAAAGATACAATATCAATTCCCATCTGCTGCAGAATGCTCTCTCTTTCGGGAGATGCACGAAAGGTATAATACTTTCCCTCCAATGCCTCCCCTCTTGTACTGACCGGATACTCGTGGTTTATCATACTGATATCAGCCTCATTCAGCCTGTCTATAATTTCTTCTGACAGGCACAAATCAATATTGCCTCCCAATGCATCATAATGATCTATGACATAACCATCCTCTGTAAGGCAGATATCACCTGCAAACACCAAATCTACCACATCATCTTTAACATCTCTCAAATAAATAGCATGTTCTGCAGCCGTATTCTCATCCTCTAAATAACCTAAACTTGTATCCCACAGAACATGTAATGACTTCCCTGTTACATAATAGAGTTGTCTGTATATATCTTCCAAAAAATCAATAAGCTCCAACTGTTCTGCTCCATAAGTATCAAAAAGCCATTCTATAAAGGCCGCCTTTTCCTCACTGTTGTCTCCTATTGAAAGCTTTTCATTAAGAAGCGATACCAGCTCTGCCTGCCTTTCTTCCTGCTGCATTTTCGCTTTCTCTGCAGTCTCTTGTTCTATAATCTCCTGCTCTATACTACTCTCAGTAATCTCCTGTATTTCAGTTTCCGGCTGCGTATTGCTCTCCTGCACCGGGTTTTTATTATTCTCTACGGAATTTCCACATGCTGTAAGATACAAAGAAAACGTTATGAATATTGTAAGATAAATCGTCCTTTTTCTCACACTGTTCTCCAATCATATATTTACTGTTTATCGATAATTTAATAATTTATTAGCGTTTGCTGAAACTCACCGTCAAGGTCCCGCCATTTACTGACGCATTGATAACAATCGGAAATGCAAAATTGTTGGTAAAAGTCAAATCCTTCTGCCCCGCCACAATCGTGGCATCCATTCCTTCCGGTATATAGCTGACCGGCATAGAATGAGCATATCTTTGTGTCGCTTTGATACCTCCCTGGAGCATTGCCGCATATGTGGTGGACGAAACCTGGCAGATGCCGCCTCCTATATCGGAAATCACTTTACCGTTTGAAAAACTCGGCGCTTCAATGAATCCGTTTTCGGCAGTTCTTGGTCCGACTGTATCACTGAAAGAAAACTTTTGTCCCGGTTTAATCAGTGTCCCGTTAATCTTAGATGCTGCCAATGCTATGTTTACTGCCCTGCTCTGTGAAGCATCAAAAGCTGTAGTATAAGAAGAAATCAGAGACTGTGCCGGTGCCGCGATACTTATATTTGTATTAGTGGATGCGGCATTGCGCCCTTCTTTTTTTCCGTAAGATATATAGTGAAAATAGTAACTTTTTAAATCATTTGGACCAAATGCCTGCATTAAATCGGGATAATTTCCCATATATGCTTTTACATCAAACTCGGCATTTCCACGTCTGCCTTCCTGCATTCCGAATGTGATAAAATGTTGTAAAAGTTTTTCCCTGTCATATCCGATAGCTGACCTTAAATCAGCATACGCATTGAAGTAATAATCTGCATTAAACACTGCAGAGTAATCTACCTTATCTGACGCTTGCACCTGTGTCGGCATAATACCGCTAAGAACAAGTGTAGTTACCATTAAACAAACCAATATGCCTTTAAATTTCTTTTTCATAAAATTACCTCCCGGTTTTATATACTATCAATGCTTATTATGACATCACGCCTTCCTTAACAGTTCTATTGCCTTATCCTCATCAAATTCATCTTCCAAAGCAATTAATGCGTCTTTGATTCGTGCATGCATATCCTGCTCCAAAGGTTTATTTATCCATTCTTTTAACTGTTCCAGGGCTTGCTGTGTCTCAAAATCATCGAGAAGTGATGCAACCTTATCCAGATCGTCATCCGTCAAATGCAGCACCTCTCCATTATCGCTGCTTACTATACCGTATTTATCGTCGTTGCCCCTGTATATTCCGTAGAACTCCTGAAAACCTCCATGAGTCTCTTCCCAGACATCAACAAGCTCATTCCAATGTGCTTCAACATATTCGGCATCTCCGGCTTTGCTTTTCATTTCATGCTCATATGCCATATCTGCCAGTTTGTCGGCACCCAATGTCCTTGCATTACCTTTTAATCCGTGTACCCAGACGGCATAGTCCTTCATATTATTCCGGGCAATAAACTCTTGCATAGCATCGTGCTGCTTTTCATGCTCTCTTATAAACATATCAATCAGATCAAGATATATTTCCATATCGCCTTTGGCAAGCGAAAGGCCGTTTTCTATAGAAATACCATATTGTAAAAAGCCTTCATAATCGATATTGACATTTACATTATCTATTTCCGTATCCTGCGCATCGGCTTCCTTGGCCTTAAGCAGTTCTTCCGGAAGGAAATTAGCAACTGTGCGCTCGAGCAGATCCCCGTCAATCGGCTTGGTTAAGAAATCTGCAAACCCTTCTTTCATATAACCTTCCCTGGCTCCGGAAAGCGCATTTGCCGTAAGGACAATAACCGGTGTTCTTTCGTTCGGAAAATCAGACAGTTTCCGAATCTCATGCAGAGTCTCAATTCCGTCCATTTCCGGCATCATATGATCCATAAAAATAATATTGAAATGCTCTTTTTTCACAAGTTCCAAACACTTCCTGCCGGAATCCGCCGTAACAATATTCATCTTGGTACGTTTAAGAAGTGATTTAAATACTGTCAGATTCATGGCATTGTCATCCACAACAAGGATATTGGCATCCGGAGCTTCAAAATGTTGATCATTTAATGCCCGGTTCTGCTCCTGCCTGGTCTTAATGGATTCAAAATCTCCCGTGGGTTCATCAATTACAATTCTCTGAGGTATCGTAACCGTAAAGGTAGAACCCTTCCCGTATTCGCTCTCAACCTTCATATCGCCATCCATTAATTTAAGCAGCGACATAGTGATATTCATTCCAAGACCTGTTCCTTCAATATTTCTGTTCTTTTCCTCATCCAGCCTCTGAAAACTCTCAAACAGCTTTCCCATATCTTCTTTCTTGATTCCCATACCCGTATCCTTTACGGATATAATAAGGGATATCTGTTGATCCCCATGCCTTTCGTAAGCCATATGCATTTCAATTCCGCCTTGAGGCGTATATTTGACTGCATTGGTCAATAGGTTTGTTACTATCTGCTTAATCCTTACGTCATCTCCGTAAATCATCTTTGGCAGTGTTTCGTCCAGCGAAAATTTAATCGACAGATCCTTCTGCTGCGCACGTAAAAAGATAACATTCCACAGATCCATTATCAAAGCGGCAGTCTCATACTCTACTCTGACAATTTCCATCTTACCGGACTCAATCTTCGACATATCCAGAATGTCGTTGATCAAAAATAATAAAGTCTTTCCGGAGCTTCGAATATTGTCTGCATAAGTCAGCAGCTGTTCGTCTGTACATTCTCTTAAGATCATTTCATTCATCCCCAGCACTGCATTAATCGGGGTTCTGATTTCATGGGACATATTGGAAAGAAAGAGACTTTTTGCTTCGTTTGCCATAATTGCTTCATTCTTTGCCTTCTCATATTCCACATTCAGTTTTTTTATCTTTTTCAAAGCAGTCTGAGCATCACGAAGCTCATTAAGTTCAGTCATATCACTCATTACTACTACTATAGACTTTTCACCGCTATTATGTATATAACTCGTGGTTAAAGAGAGATTTCTGATTTCTTCGCCGCACAAATAATCAACAGACATATTATCTGCTCTTCCTTTTTCATAAATAGTATCAAAAATCACCTCATTAAAGTCATCCGTACCTTCACGCATCATAAAGATACTTCCGTATGACTTTCCGATATCCTCCTGTGTCAGGTCAAGCATACGTTCTGCCGCCGGATTTAGCATGGTAATTTTACCATTCATGCCTAGTACCATAACACCTTCGTTCATATTTGTTACGACTTCTTTGTACAAATGCTCATCTTGTATTTCCCTCGACAGATTTGCCTGAATACGAACCAATTCAATCGTATTTCTGACACGAAGCAAAAGGACATCCGGTACGAATGGCTTCTTGATAAAATCATTGGCGCCGGTTTCCAGTACTCTTGTTTCTGCACTGTCATCATCAGCATCACTCAAGAAAATAACAGGTATATCCGCTGTGTTTTCATTTCTCTTAAGAGCATCTATTGTCTCAAAACCGTCCATTCCCGGCATATGTACATCCAGAAGAATAAGATCCGGTCTGTTCTCCTGCAAAAATGCAATAGCATCCTCCCCTGATTCAAGGCAGCTCACACGCATTTTTTCCGCGCTAAGAATACTGCTGGCCATTCGGAGATTAGCCGCATCATCATCTACCACTAAAATCCAATTATTCATAATATTAACACTCCTATATAATATAGTACTTTGATAGCCTTTTTGAATGACGATTTTTAGATAACGGTTCTATAGTTATTAATTTCCGGTTGGCAGATACGGTCTTAACGCTCCTGCCACATTGCTGATAGGCATTGTCTGAAGCCACACATGTCCCGGTCCGCTAAGAACAGTATTAAAGAGTCCTTCACCGCCAAACAACGCATTCTTTGCTCCTGATACAGTCTTAACATCAATTTCACAACTTGAAGACATAGCAGCCAGATGACCTGTATCTATAACCATCTGCTGTCCGGCTTGTAATTCATATTCCACTATATGCCCGTCAAATTCCGCGAACACAATTCCCTGCCCACTTGTTTTTTGCATAATAAATCCTTCTCCGCCAAATAGACCGGCCCCTATCTTTTTTTTGATATGCGCAGACAAAGTCACACCGCTCTCACCTGCAAGATACGCACCTTTTTGGAATATAATCTCATTACCCGGAGTAATCTCAAAGGCTCTGATTGAGCCCGGGAAACTGGATGCAAAAGCAATCATACCCGGACCGCCTTCGGCAGTGTAAACATTCTGAAACATTTTCTCTCCTGAAAATGCTCTTCCGATAGACTTTCCAATGCCTCCGTTGGTGGTTGTCTCCATCTTCATATTCGGAGACATCCATGACATGGCACCTCCCTCACAAATCATCTTTTCACCTGCCTCCAGTTGACAAATAACAACCGGAAGTGTCTCTCCCTTAATTTCGTACTTCATACATTTTTCTCCTTTTTTAATTATTTTTAATCATTAAACTACCTCATCATGAAGCAGTCCCATAATATTATTTATATAATTATATAAATAAACAAGACAAAAGACAACATATTTTACCTGCAACCGACACCTACTATGCAGTCCGGCCTGTCTTCCCTTTACAAAAAAAACGGGACCTTGTTCATCACAAGCTCCCAGCCTTATATTATTCATCCTATTCCGGATTCACATGTACCATAATATGCTTAATCTTTGTGAAATTCTTTTCAATATCTTCATGTACTTCTTCCGCAATTTCATGCGCTTTTTTCAATGTATATGAACCATCTACTTTAATTTCTATATCAACATATATTTTATTACCAAAAATGCGAGTATAAAGTGAGTCTATTCCTCTTACTTCTTTATTCGTCATAACGCATTCATATATTTGTTTTTCCGTTTTATCATCACAGGAATGATCCACCATTTTATCGACGGCATCCTTAAAGATATCGTATGCTGCTTTAGCAATAAATACAAATATTACCAGGCTGGCAACGGAGTCCATAACAGGGAACCCAAGTCTTGCACACCAGATTCCTATCAGAGCACCTACCGATGATAATGCATCCGAACGATGGTGCCATGCATCTGCTATTAATGCGGCGGAATCAATTTTCTTTGCATAGTATCTGGTATACCAGTACATACATTCTTTACAAACAATTGATACTATCGCTGCAATCAGCGCTAAAATTCCCGGCACCTGCAAATCATCATAACTGCCTGAAAAAACGTTCTTTAATGCTCCTATACCAATACTAAAACCTGTTATAAAAAGAAGCATTGACAGTATAATAGCCGCCACGCATTCCAGACGTTCATGTCCGTATGGATGTTCTTTATCCGCTTCTTTTGACGCAAGTTTGATTCCAATAATAACCACGATCGTGCTAAAAACATCCGATGCCGAATGTAGGGCATCGCTAATCATAGCATTGGAATGCGCTGCAACACCTGCCATAAGCTTAAACAAAGACAGAAGCAGATTTATCAAAATAGTCACAGCCGATACTTTATCGACGATTTTCCGAATATCATTATCCGACAAAATAGTTTCTTTCTTTAATGATCTGCTTTCATTCATAATTCTACGGTTCAACCATTTTTAACAGATTACCTGCCTCCTCTGCCATAGTCATAGAAACATGCTCACTTTTCTGGGAAACTTCCACATTACGGGCTACTACTCCCGAAATATTTTCAAGCCCATCCATCGCTTCCGTAACAACCGAAACATTCTGGCGTACCATACCTGTAATATCGCCTACGCTGGTGCTGGCTTTATCAATCTGTTCAGCCATACTGTCAAACACTTTCATGGTCTGGTCGCTAATTTTTATTCCTTCATCAATAGCTTCCAGAGTACTCATTATCAGAATGTTCGTTTCTTTTGCAGCCTGCGAACTTCTTGCAGCCAATTCACCCACCTGCGTTGCCACAACAGCGAAACCTTTACCCATCTCTCCCGCTCTTGCAGCCTCAATGGATGCGTTAAGAGAGAGCATATTGGTCTGCTGGGCAATAGAATTAATCTCTGCGATAATCTTCTCAATCTCATCCGACGTATCACCAATCTTGCGGATAGACTCTTCCAACTGCACCATCTGTTCTTTTCCCTGTTTCATAGAATAAACAGTCTCATTAATCAGTGTTGAGCCAACCGTAGTGGCATCAGCACTGCTGTTTAATCCCTGTACAAGTTTTTCCATAATACCTTTCAATTCACTGACTATGTTTTCCTGCTCTTCAGTGCCGCTGTGAATCAAACGGGCATTATCCAATGTTTCGTTGGATATATTATTTAAACGGGAACAAACCTGCTTTACATTTTCTATCAACTCATTAGTTGTTTCTACATCTTGTTTCTGCCTGTCTATAAGCTGTACGTTCTCATCCAGATTGGTGCGCATACTATCCAACATATTATTGATACCGTCACTGAACAAAGCAAATTCCGGATTTCCTCTTTCCTCTACACGGACAGAATAATCTCCATCCGCAATCTGCTTCATCGCATCTGCAATATTATACATTCCCTTTACTATTTTTTCATCCACCATACGGTTAATTAAAACCAGTAGAACAATAAAAATCACCAACATGCTAACTGAAACAAACAGGGTCTGACTCAAACGATTCTGGTAATACTCTCCTGACGGCATAAATGTACCAATCAGCATTCCGTTATATTCATCTGCTACATAATAGCCTGTCGCATTATTTATCTTTGCCTTTCCCTTACCTGCTTTCACAGGAACCCCGGCTGTATTTGCCGCAGTACCAATCAATGATTTATTTGGATGAGCGACAATCTCGCCCGACTGCAAATCCACTGCCCAAATATATCCCTTTGTACCATATTCAATATCAGCTAATACTACATCTACCGCAGTGTTGGCAAGGGTCTGTTCCAGAATTTCGGGCCTGATACCAACCTGTACAAATCCTTTTGCATCTTTTCTTGCTACACCCACATACTGCATCAAAGTTCCATCTGCCGTATTTTCCTGCGGTTCCTGAACAAGCTCTATGGTTGGATCGTCTAAAATAACCAAAAAAGCTCCCGATTGTTCGCCGCTTCCCATATCAAATCCTATGTATGCATCTACGGTACTATGCGTAATAAAACCACTTCCGTCTATAACATGAAGCTCACTTACACCCAAATCCTCCATTACCTCATTCATCTTGTTTTTATCGGAAATAATGGACTTATCCGCAGCAATCAGGTCTGCAAACGCCTTCGACTTGGCAAGGCTGTTTTCTCCCAAATCCTTGGTAAGTCTGTCAATTTCTTCTTGATTACTCTCAAGTTTCTCCTTTACAGTTTCCAGTTTTTCCTGACTGGAAGACGCATTACTGATTCGCGTTGTAATAGTCTGCAGTATAAAAATAGCTACTACCGCAACTATCATACCAACTATCATGTACGTGCATAAATTCTTGGTAAAACTTTTTTTCATTCTGTTACCTCCATTTTTAGCTTATGTTTAATGACCGTTCAGGTCTTTAAAGACTGCGCTTAATTTCATTTTAATTTATAAATCATCAAATGTCAAAATCATCATCATCCGCCACTGCAATATCATATTTCATCTTTCGTTCCGGCACATAATACTGGTAACTCATCTCTTTCTTTTCATGCTTCTTAGGCACCGGCAGAGGATTCTCAATAAACCTTGGTTTCTCGCCTGCATCAGCTGGATTTACAATTGCTTCCTCTACATTTTCAGTTTCTGTCGCTTCAGGTTCTGCACTTTTACGCCTGTCCGTTATGGCTTTAAGTCCAAGGCTCTGTTGTATTCCAAGTCCGGCTATTACACTCCATGTAAAGACGCAAAATACCTGATATCTCAATACACTTACACCCGATAATGCCATCGGCGATGTAGTAATCATCAAACATATCCAGGGAGTAACACTCTGTTCTTCGCTGTCGCTCCAAAACGTAAGTATAATGGGTGCTGCCAGAACCATCAGAACTATGCATCCCGTCAGAGAATAGTTGTCCCTGTATATTGAGCTGCCTATCCAGGCCTGCCCGGTATAGAGTTTGATCCATGAATTATATACAATATTAAAGGAGTCCCCGCTTGCGAGGGAATCCAGTGCAAATATACCGGCTATCGTAAATACAAAAGCTGCTATTGTAAGAATAAAAAGTAAACCCGAAACCGTTTTACGCTTTTTTTTCTCTATATGTGCATCGTATGTATTGTCAGAATATATGTCTGAAATATGTATACCGCTTGTCAGTCCAAAAAGTATTATAAATAAAGTCAGTGAAACAGCATCCAGATATGACAGGATTCCGACGACAACTCCACAAAACATAGCACCCAGGATTTTCCCCGAATCACTTAAACGATTTTGACAATATGACTTAACATAACTGCCCGTTATAAAAAGTCCTATGATATAAAGCAGAAAAAATAAAGACTCCGGAGTCAGTGTAAGAATCTCACCTGTATAGACGGCAGAAATTGCCAAAGTAAGCATTACAGTGCAGGCTGGGATTATTCCAAGCATTTTTCTGATAATAAAATAGATTAGGACAATGGTCAGAATTTGAATAAGAACCTGAAACCATACCGCTGCCATTACTTTATTGCCAAAGAAAGAAAATACAAATGAAAGAACTCGTACATAAATAAATGAAGCTCCATGCACTATAGGCTCCACTCCACTTCCTTCCTTTAAAATTGCCATTTGATAATAGTTAGTTTCAACTATCTTATTTGCACCGTATAACAGACATATAAACAGGCGATAAAGAAAACCTATTGAAAAAATACCAAGCACTGCAAATGTTTCCCACATAAATTTGGTATTATTATAAATCCTGCCACTTATTCGTGGCGAAAGTATTTTTCTAAACAGCAAAAATAAACACAAAGACAACGCAAAAAAAAGAATAACAAAAGCTCCCACATACATAGTATTGTCTATGTCTATCTGTTTTTTCAATAATAACTTTACATAGTCTGACATTATCATTCCTGCTAAATAAGTATAAATAAACCACAGGAAAATACTGAAACCAGTTTTCTTGTATGTCATAATTTTGTTATCCTTCGTTTTAGATTTTATCTATCGCCTGCTCTAAATCCTCAATTATATCCTTCACATTCTCAATTCCCACGGAAAGACGAATCATATCGGGTGCAACTCCTGCCTCCAGCAGCTGTTCATCATTCATCTGCCTGTGTGTGTGGCTCGCAGGATGCAGAACGCTTGTTCTGGCATCTGCTACATGCGTAACGATAGCCACAAGCTCCAGTTTATCCATCATATCAGAAGCCGCTTTTCTTCCGCCTTTAAGGCCAAAGGAAATCACGCCACAGCTTCCGTTCGGCATATATTTCTGTGCAAGCTCATAGTATTTATTGCTTTTAAGCCCCGGATAATTTACCCAAGCTACTTTCTCATGAGATTCAAGATATTCAGCTACTTTCTGTGCATTATAGCAATGCCTTTCCATACGCAACGGAAGGGTTTCAAGACCCACATTCAGCAAAAATGCATTCTGCGGAGACTGTATGGAACCCAAATCCCTCATAAGCTGGCTTGTAGCTTTGGTAATATACGCTGCTTTACCAAATTTCTCGGTATAAGTAATACCGTGGTATGACTCGTCGGGTGTACAAAGCCCGGGGAATTTCTCAGGATACTTAGACCAATCAAAATTACCCGAATCAACAATGCAGCCTCCAACCGATATAGCATGCCCATCCATATATTTGGTAGTGGAATGTGTAATAATATCCGCACCCCATTTAAACGGATTACAGTTTATCGGTGTGGCAAAAGTATTATCTACAATAAGCGGAACATTATGAGAATGTGCAAGTCTTGCAAACTTCTCAATATCCAGTACCACCAGCGCCGGATTGGCAATGGTTTCCGCAAATACGCATTTGGTATTTTCCTTAAATGCCTTGCTGATTTCTTCTTCATCGGCATCGGGGTCCACCACAGTGCATTCTATCCCCATTTTTTTCATGGTGCAGGTTATAAGATTGTGAGTACCGCCATACACCGTGGAGGACAATACAACATGGTCCCCTGCTTCGCATATATTAAATACCGCATAATAGGTAGCCGCTTGTCCCGAAGATGTAAGCATAGCAGCCACACCACCCTCTAACTCACATATTTTGGCGGCTACACAGTCATTTGTAGGGTTTTGCAATCTCGTATAAAAATATCCGCTTTCTTCCAAATCAAAAAGCTTTCCCATATGTTCGGAGGAATCATATTTGAAAGTGGTACTCTGATATATCGGAAGCACTCTGGGTTCACCATTCTTCGGCTCCCACCCTGACTGTATACAGATTGTTTCTTTTTCGTAATTTTTGCTCATATATAACCCCTTCTATACTTGCGATGTTTGTGACTGCAAGTCTCAAACTCGCGGCTATAAATCTTTGATTTTTAGCCTTCTATTCGTCCCAGTTATGGTATACAGCCTGTACATCATCATCTTCATCGAGAAGATCCAATGTCTTCTGAAGATTCTTAATTGCAGTTTCATCGGTAAGCGTTACCCAGTTCTGCGGAATCATAGTAACTTCTGAAGATACCATTGCAACACCGGCATCTTCCAACGCCTTGGCAACTGCCACCAGATCATCCGGAGTAGTATAAATCTCATAGCTGTCCTCCTCTTCCGAGAAGTCCTCTGCTCCGGCATCTAAAGACATCATCATAAGATCATCGGCTTCCATGTCACATTCTTCCTTGTCCACAATGATAAGACCCTTCTTATCAAACATAAAAGAAACGCAGCCGGGAGTTCCTACATTACCCTGACCTTTGGTAAATGCGCTTCTTACATTAGCAGCGGTCCTATTGGCGTTATCGGTTAATGCATCAACAATTATCGCTATTCCGTTTGGTCCGTATCCTTCATATGTAATATACTTATAATTAACATTATCCTTGTCACCGGCAGCTTTCTTGATTCCTCGCTCAATAGTGTCATTAGGCATATTGTTTGCTTTGGCTTTGGCTATAACCTGTGCCAGTTTAAAATTATTGGACGGATCGGGACCTCCCTCTTTTACGGCAACGGCAATTTCCCTGCCGATAATAGTAAAGATTTTCCCTTTAGCCGCATCATTTTTTTCCTTCTTATGTTTAATATTTGCAAATTTTGAATGTCCTGACATATTTAATCCTCCGCTTTATCTCAAATTGCGGGTGAAATTTTTAATTTCACCCTTGTTATATTATCATTTTTCTTTAGTTTCTTCAACTGTCTGGATATTTTTTTCGTCGTCTTCACTGTTTTCATTATTCTCATCCGGCTTCTTAACCGCCAATATGCTCTGTATCATCCGGTCTTTAGCCTGAAGAATCTTGAAAATATATCCCTCACACTCAAATTCAAACTCCTCGTTTTCCTCCGGTATGTGCTCAAGATGAGAAATTACAAAACCGTTTACGGTATCAAAATTTTCCTCTCCCAAATCAATTTTCAGTTGTTCTTCAAGTTCATCAAGCGGCATCATACCGTCGATTATATACTCGTCCTGACCGTTTTTCTTGATATAACTCTCTTCCTCATCATATTCATCCTGAATATTTCCGACTATTTCTTCCAGGATATCCTCAAGTGCAAGCAACCCGGCAGTCTGACCGTATTCGTCAATAACTATGGCCATCTGGATTTTTTCGGTCTGCATAGTCTTAAGCAGATCATCTATATTTCTGGTCTCAGTAATAAACAACGGCTCCCTTAGCAGCCCTTTTATTTTGCCAATAGGTTTGGAAAGCATTTTTTCGTTCATCTGCATACGCATAACGTCTTTCAGGTGAAGAATACCGACTATATGGTCAATAGTTTCTTCATATACAGGAAAGCGGCTATTATGCTCATTTAGTATAAAAGAAGCGGCATCCAACAAAGTGGTGTTGCTGTCAATGGCTATCATATTATTTCTATTAACCATAATGTCTTTTGCTTCTTTTTCATGATACTCAAAGATATTGGTAAGCATTTCTGCTTCGCTTTCAAGTAGAACCCCTTGCTCATGCCCTGCATTTATCATAGACAGGATTCCTTCTTCCGTTACATCCACAATATTACTAAGCCCTTTGATGCCAAAAAGTTTCAATATACTTCTTGCCGTTGCCGAAGCAATCGTAGTAAATGGCGAAACTACCCGCACATAACAATAAACCGGTGTAATGCAAAGCCTAATCAATACATCGGGGTACACGGATGCGATTCTTCTCGGAATAAGCACTCCGAAAGTCAATACTATGTACAACAGACAACCTATAAGTATAACAGCAGTAAAAATATATATGCACACAGCCTGCCAGTCTTGCAATACGCCTATGCTGTTTGTCGTTAATTCATATGCGAAATTAAACAAAGTATAATACAGCGGCAGCAGGAAAACAGCACCAATCAGCATATTAACAGTCGCAATCCCAAGCGGCAATGCACTTGTATACTTTGCAGGATTGTCTATAATATACTGAAGCCTTTTCATCTTTTTGTCAGGCTCCTTATCACTATCCTCCGGTTCTTTGTTCTTCTGACTTTGCAATGCGGCATTAAAACCGTAAAACATCATATCCAAAATCAGCAGAAACAGAAATATCAGTATAATACCGATATACGCGACTTCATCATCCATCTAAATATCCTCCATTTTTTCCGGTAGTATATATCCGTAGCTTCTTATGTACCAAGCTCAAGACTTACCATTAATCCCATATTGACCTCTTTCATTATTTCCTGGTCTAAGTGGCAGACCCTGTCCTTTAAACGCTTCTTGTCTATTGTACGAAGCTGTTCCAACAGAATTACGGAATCTTTTACCATATCATATTTATTTGCATTGAGTTCTATATGCGTAGGCAGTTTCGCCTTGTTCATCTTAGATGTAATAGCTGCACAGATAACAGTCGGACTGTGTTTATTTCCAATATCATTTTGTATTATCAACACAGGTCTTACTCCGCCCTGTTCCGAACCGATTACCGGTCTTAAGTCAGCGTAATAAATATCTCCTCGTTTCATATCTTTCACTTCCTTCAATAAATACAGCAATTCTAACTGACAGCAATAGTATTGCCAATTTCTCTGAAGGTATACTAACAAATCTATATAAATCTATATAAATCTATATATAATCATCAAAATAATCTTTGGCAGCTATAACCTTTCCCTGTTTTATATAAACTCTGGGAATTCTCTTAGAAAGCATACAGGCAAGCTCATAATTAAATCTTCCGGACATATCTCCCAATTCCTCCATAGTAAGCTGCTCATCACCGTCTCTGCCAATCAGGGTAACTTCATCCCCCTCCTTAGCCTCCGGAATATTATTTACACTCACCATGAACTGATCCATACATACCCTTCCAAGAATCGGGGCTTTCTTTCCATGGATAAGTATATATCCTTTACCTGACAGCCCCCTGGGGTACCCGTCTCCATAGCCTATGGGAATTGTTGCGATTTTCATATCCTCATCTGCAACATAGGTGCTTCCGTAGCTGACCGGAGTTCCTTTTTCCACCTGCTTGATATAAACTATGCGGCTCTTTAATGATAACACAGGTTTCAAAGAAATAATATCCCTTCTTACTTCATTCGATGGCCACAGCCCATATAAAGATATTCCTGCGCGTACTACATCCATGTTAGCTTCCTTAAGTTCTATAATGCCTGCGCTGTTGGAGCAATGTTTAATCGGTATCCTGTAATTAAGTTTTTTTTCTATTCTGTTTAAAAATTGACTAAATTGGTCAATCTGTTTTTTTACAGAGGTTTTATCTGTTTCATCAGCCCTTGCAAAATGTGTAAATACACCTTCGACTTCTATACTTTCATAGGAAAGGGCCTCTCTAACAAATTCAAGTCCGGTATCATCCGGATATATGCCTATCCTGCTCATTCCGGTGTCAACCTTAATATGGAGCTTAGCTTTCTTTCCAATCCGTGAAGCGGATGTTGCAAGTTCTTTAAGCATATCGGGTCTGAATACTGCCGGTCGTATATCATTACTTATCAATTCTTCATAACAATGAGGAAAAGTATAACCCAGTATCAATATCGGTTTATTAAGTCCTGCCGTTCTTAAACTTAAAGCTTCTTCGGCAGTTGCCACTCCGTAACCAAATACGTAATCAATATTTTCAAGCTCCCGGCCAATCATAACGGCACCGTGTCCGTAACCGTCTGCCTTAATTATACCCATTATCTTTGTATCCGGTGATATATTACTTTTCATTTGTTCTATGTTATATAAAACCGCATCCAAATCTATTTCGGCATACACGCGATCATAATTCTTCATTTTAATAACTATGCCTTTCTCTCATTCTGCACCAGCAGTGCACTTCTTAAGCAGCTCTTTTAACTGTTCTATTATATCGGTTGCCATCATACTGCGGTTTCCGCATATATGTGCCGCTATATCCCCTGCAACACCATGCAGATATACTCCCGTTACGGCTGCTTCTTCAGCCTTCATACCCTGTGCGAGTAAGCCTGTTATCATACCTGCAAGAACATCTCCCGATCCGGCTGTAGCCATCCCGGAATTACCTGATGTATTAAGGTAACACTGTGGTTTATTATAGGATGCAACGACTGTTCTTGCATCCTTGCAGACTATCGTACAGCCAAGTTTATCGGCAAGGAGTTTAGGGTAACTTGTGAAATTGTTTTTAACCTCAGATATGTCACAGCCGTATAATCTTGCAAATTCACCCATATGAGGAGTCAAAACCACTTCACGCATCCCATTTTTATAAGGACTTTCATACGTATTGAAGTTTATACTATCGTTTAGATTCAATTTCGTTGCCAATAGGTTTAATCCATCTGCGTCAATAATCAGTGGAAGGCTGCTTTTATTTATACAGTAGTCAAGCATCCACTCTGCTTCCACTCCTGTTCCGATTCCGGGACCAATCAGTATGCAGTCCGCCCAGTCTATGGCGCTGTTAAAAGCTTTATTAAACTCAGTATCAGGTTTGCCGTCAGTCCATAATTCACTATCATAAACAGTCAGCATAGCTTCAGGCAGAGACTGCTGTATAATATCGCGGTTTTTATTTGAAGTAATCATCCTTACCATTCCGGCTCCCATATAAAAAACGCTTTTCGCCGACATAACAGCGGCACCGCACATGTTATCATTCCCTGCAATTACAAGGACTTTCCCGAATGTTCCTTTATTACCATCAGTCTTTCTTTCCGGAAGCCTTAAATCGGATAGTGAAGTATAGGTAAACCACTTTGGATTATTTCCAAAAAATCCATGCTCATCAATGCCAATTTCTCCACATATGATTTTACCACAGTATTCTGTACCGGGATATAAGAATTCTCCTAATTTATAAAATCCATAGGTCACTGTTAAATCAGCCTTAACCGCACATCCCAAAACCTTACCGGAATCGGCATGGATACCTGATGGAATATCTACTGAACAAATATAGGCATCAAGTTCATTAATCGCGCATATTGCCTCTTTATATATACCTTCAACATTTCGGGATAATCCGACACCAAATACAGCATCGATTACTATATCATATTCACCTTGGGGGATTCTGTCATAAGGCTCATACCCGTAATTATTAAGAATTTCAAGTTGCAGTGTAGTCTCTGCGCTGCACTTATCCGAACTTCCAAGTAATACAAAATCCACCTTACAACCCTCAAGCATAAGCAATCTGCCTATTGCAAAGCCGTCTCCGCCATTATTCCCACAACCTGCAACTACCAACACTTTAAATGCAGCGTTTCCCTTTTCCTGCCTTATCTGTGATACTGTAATAAGTGCCGCTCTCTCCATCAATACAAGTGACGGCATCTTTAAAAGTGTTATTGTATTATTATCATATTGCTTCATCTCCGATTGTGTTACAAGATATTCCATTTTTATACAATATTTTCCTTTCAAATATATCTTAATTACTTAAAAATGCGCCCAAATCCTATGATTCCGGCGCATCATTCAAAATATACTTTCTTTTGTTTTTACTTTGACTTTTTTCTGGGACTTTCTTCTCAGAGTCTTCCTTCTTGTCTATTTCCGGCTTATATTTCATATCAAAAATTTCCAATACTTCCGCTCCGAATACATCGTGCATATATGAATAAAGTTTGTGATTGGATTCCTCAGCTTCCTGCTTACGCACCATTTTTTTCTTTAATTCCCTGCGCGTATTTGATATCCAGTCATTTAGCGCGGTAATCTCTCTCTCATTCTCCTGTATCTTTTTATAACATAACTCCATAGATTCAAGCATAAGCTGTTTGTTAACTTTTTCAATTTCACCCGGCAGCTTTACCTTTTCCACCTCATAGCCTGCAATCTTATCATTGCACTCTTCAATCAACCGCTTATGGTCTTCCCTGTCTTTAAGTAATTTCTTATCATCAGGATTCTGGACAATACCATCGGCAATATGGATAACTTCATCCATCAGTTTTCTTTTGATTTTTACAATGTCTTTACCTTCGGTATTAATCTTCCCTTCACGTTTTACAAGCTCGTTAAGTTTAGCTTCAAGCGACTTTATTCTGGATGGAACGGTTATACCGTCAAACAGCATATGCCATTTATTATCCAAGGTTAAAATCGGAAGTTTCTTCCCGGTTAATGCATTTTTAAATACTTTATCCTTTTCTGACATTAATCCTGTCCCTTTCACTGCATACTATTGAGTACTGTTTTTATTATATTCCTTCTGTGAAAAAATTGTCAATATTACATACTTACTTTGGCTTGAATCCGTCCTTTATACTGTCACCTATCAACGTCGCCTCATCAAGCATCCCCTTATACAGAGTAGACGGATAAGTATGATAGCTGTTTACCTCTCCTCCTGCGGAAAAATATATAGTATTTCCATTGATCTCACAACTCTCCATATTACCTATATCATAATCCTTTTGCAGTATATAATAAGGCTGTGAAATATTATGTTTTACAAAAACTCCCGCATCGGTAATATACCTGTCCCAATACGGACTTACAGATACGAACATACAAAAGAACAGACTACCTGTGACTATACGGTATAAACCCTTCCTTTTTTCACTCAGGTAATCTCCTGCCGCTATCATTATTACCGCAAATAAGAATGCCAGTCCATATCTTATAAAGGGCGCCATAAAGAACCATACCACAAGGTTTCCCCATATAGCCAGAAACAGTACCGCAAGCTCCGGGCGAAATCTGCGTCTTCTAAAGATTCCGTCCAGCAGGATAATAATCTGCATAATGGCACCTAAGACTACGGCAAATAAGAACATTTGTTCATATCGTTCCTGATGCTCCCACCAAATGGGAAGCCAATCCGAAACAGGAATGTTTTCTTTTGCAACATCATAAAGGCAGCGTCCCCAGGTCTTAATCTGGGCAGCATCAAGCAGCAAATGCGCCTTAGGTATCTTCCACTCTACATTAAATATATCAATCCCCGCAAAAGGATATAGAAGCCATCCCGAAATAAAGAAATTCCTGATAAGAAAAGGCAGCAATATGGCAAAACCGCATATCAGATACGATGCAATATCCTTCCATTTCTTATTTTTAACAAGAAAAAATGCCGGATATATAGCAATAAGTACTATCAGACAGGCAGAAAATTTAAGCGTTGCCACAAAAACCGCCGTCACCGATAGCAGCGAATACATAGTAATACCCGCCCTCTTCCATTCATAATTCTCACACCAGGCGGTAATTATAAAAAACACAAAATACATGGTTGCATAGTCCGTTGCAGGAGACATACTTCGTATGAGGTTAACAAGCGTATAAAACAGGATTCCAACCTTCATCATATCTGTAATGTGGCAGTTATGATGTTTAAAATCCTTTAATCCATGAAAAGCATACAGACACATGATAATCTCAAGCCATCCTGTGGTAGTATGCAGTGAGCGGCCAAACAACCAGTTCAAACTAAAAAATGATGCAAAGGCAAGATATGAACTGTTATATGCATAATGCAGCTGTAGGTTTCCTACACCTTTAATAATCCCATATTCTTCATATAAACGGATTGCAGCGGCATGATATATATTGGTATCGGTATGGAACTCTCCTCTGGATGTGAAAAAGGCAATCAAAATAATAAAGCAGACATAGAAAAAGCCTTCCCATGAGAAAATTATTGAGCGGTATTCCTTATAGAGTGAATTCAAACGATTACGCCTAAAATACCCGATGATTACAGCTATCATAAGTAAAATAATGTGAGCTACGGCTCCGATTCTGGCAAAAAGGCTGAAAAACTCTACGTACACCGTAATAGCAATAATTCCGACCATCATATAGTGAATAGGCTGAAAGTCAAGTTTTTCGGTCGTGAATTTAGTATCCTTGACAAGTCCAAGTACCCCTACTCCTATAACAGTCGTGAAAAGTGTAATATATATAAAGCTTAGTAATACTGCAATCATGTTTGTTACTCCTTATAGGTTTTAACTGTTTAATCATTACCTATTAAGTATTATACAATAAAAATATTATACAACAAAACTATTATAAGATAATATTAAAATTTTAAATAAGCACTGTTCAATAATTTATTGTAACTTGACCTAATTGACAGACCTCCACAACATATTGTAAACTGAAAATCGTACCGATTATTGATTTTTTCAAACATCACTTATGAAAGGCAAGGCTCTATATCAGATGATACTTTCAGTTAACAATATACATAAATCATTTAATGAAGTGCCGGTTTTAGGCGCGGTATCCTTCCATATAGAAGACTATGAGAAGGCTGCCGTTGTCGGTATCAACGGTGCCGGTAAGACCACCCTTCTCCGCATCATAATGGGCGAACTGGAAGCCGACGAAGGCACTGTAACCCTGTCAAAGGACAAAAGCATAGGCTATCTTGCACAACACCAGAGCGTATC
Source organism: Lachnospiraceae bacterium (assembly GCA_022510525.1). Lineage (GTDB taxonomy): Bacteria > Bacillota > Clostridia > Lachnospirales > Lachnospiraceae > UBA3282. The sequence continues at coordinate 23,122 of JAFLTH010000016.1, forward strand.
AGGTGAAAATACCATCTACGACGAACTCTTATCGGTAAAGCAGGGACTCATTGACTTGGAGAGTCAATTACGTGATATAGAGCTTAGGATGAAAAATGCTTCCGATGACGAACTTTCCAATCTTATGGAGAGCTATTCCCGTCTTACACATGAGTTTGAGTCAGGCGGCGGTTACGCATATAAAAGTGAGCTGGTTGGCGTTTTAAAAGGACTTGGATTTGAGGAAAGTGAATTTTCCAAATCCGTATCCACCCTCTCCGGCGGCCAGAAGACCCGTGTGGCTCTTGGAAAACTGCTATTGCAAAGTCCGGACCTTATTATCCTGGATGAGCCTACCAATCACCTGGATATGTCATCAATCACCTGGCTTGAGACTTATCTTCTCAATTATAAAGGCGCTGTTATCATCGTATCTCACGACCGGTATTTCCTTGACCGTATCGCTGGCAAGATAATAGAGCTGGATAATACCAAAGCAACCGTGTTCACCGGAAATTATTCCGACTATGCCGCTAAAAAGGAAATGCTGCGTATCGCGCAGTACAACGCTTATGTCAATCAGCAGCGCGAAATTAAACACCAGGAGGAAGTAATTGAGAAGCTTAAATCCTTTAACCGGGAAAAATCTATTAAACGTGCCGAAAGCCGTGAAAAAATGCTTAATAAGATAGAGGTTCTTGATAAACCTACACAGGTTCGCTCCGATATGCATCTTAAATTGGAACCAAGGATAGTCAGCGGCAATGATGTGCTTCATGTAGATAATATATCCAAATCCTTTGACAAACTCAACTTATTTGAACATCTTTCATTTGACATAAAACGAGGGGAGCACGTTGCCATAATCGGAGATAACGGCACCGGCAAGACTACGATTTTAAAGATAATCAACGAACTGCTTCCTCCCGACAGCGGAATGCTGCGTCTTGGCACAAATGTTGAAATCGGATATTATGATCAGGAGCATCATGTCCTGCATCCTGAAAAGACACTTTTTGATGAGCTTTCAGATGAATATCCCACATTAAATAATACGGAAATCCGTAATACTCTTGCCGCTTTCCTGTTTACAGGCGAAGACGTTTTCAAGAAAATTGATACATTAAGCGGCGGAGAACGCGGAAGGCTGTCTCTGGCTAAACTTATGCTCTCGGAATCCAATTTTCTGATTCTGGATGAGCCTACCAACCACCTTGATATTATGTCCAAGGAAATATTGGAGGACGCAATAAACAGCTATACAGGTACAATATTGTATGTATCGCATGACCGTTATTTTATCAACAAGACCGCCAATCGTATCTTGGAACTTGAGAATAAAACACTTACAGGCTATCTTGGTAACTATGAGTATTATATGGAAAAGAAGGCGCAGAATACCGGTTATACGGCATCTTCGTCGGATATGCATCCCTTGACCAATTCAGTCAATAAAAATTCTGTGCCAATCTCTAACCCTAATTACGGAAATTCAGCTTCATCATCCGACAATAATACGCCGTATAATGTTTCTGAAGGCAAACAAGAATGGCTGTCCAAGAAGGAACAGCAGGCTGCTATACGGAAAAAAGAAAACGCACTCAAAAAATGCGAAGAAGCCATAGAAATATTGGAGAAACGAAATACCGAAATCGACGAGACTATGATCCTTCCGGATGTGTGCACAGATGTCGCGAAATTGCAGAAACTTTCCAAAGAAAAGGCTGAAAATGAATCAAAACTGGAAGAGCTTTATGAACAGTGGGAAGAATTATCTGAGAGTATCTGAGTAATCAGATACTCTCAAACGTCTCCCTAACAGCCTTAATAAAATCCTCGCTATTAAGCACGGTTACATCTTTTAATGAAGTAATCAGTGCTAAATCCTTGGTCATCTTTCCACTCTCAATAGTCTGCACCGTAGCTTTCTCAAGCTTGTCCGCAAACTGCATAAGCTCCTTATTTCCGTCCAGTTCTCCACGTTTTCTAAGGGCTCCGGTCCAAGCAAATATTGTCGCTACGGAATTGGTAGAGGTCTCTTCTCCCTTAAGATGCTTATAATAATGTCTCTGCACCGTTCCGTGCGCAGCCTCATACTCATAAACACCCGAAGGTGATACCAATACCGATGTCATCATTGCGAGTGAACCGAAAGCCGAGGAAACCATGTCACTCATAACGTCACCGTCATAATTTTTGCAGGCCCATATAAACCCGCCCTTAGCCTTCATAACACGAGCAACGGCATCGTCAATCAGAGTATAGAAATACTCAATACCTGCAGCCTTGAATTTATCCTCATATTCCTTTTCATAAATCTCCTGAAAAATGTCTTTAAAATTGTGGTCGTATTTCTTGGAAATTGTATCCTTGGTTGCAAACCACAGATCCTGTTTGGTATCTAAAGCATAATTAAAGCAGGCCTTGGCAAAGCTTGTAATGGATTCGTCTGTATTATGAATACCCTGAAGTATTCCGGCTCCCGTAAAATTATGTATGGTTTCACGTATTTCTGTGCCGTCTTTAGCTGTAAATACCAGTTCGGCTTTTCCTTCTCCGGGTACTTTAATTTCTGTATTTTTATATACATCACCGTAAGCATGACGGGCTAATGTAATAGGCTTTTCCCAGTTCTTTACACAAGGTTCTATTCCTTTGACGATAATAGGTGCACGAAATACCGTTCCATCCAATGCGGCCCTGATTGTACCGTTTGGACTCTTCCACATCTCTTTAAGATTATATTCCGTCATTCTTGCAGCATTGGGAGTGATTGTTGCACACTTTACCGCAACGCCGTATTTCTTGGTCGCCTCAGCGGAATCCATAGTGACCTTATCGTTGGTTTCATTACGATATTCCAGTCCTAAATCATAGTATTCCGTCTTCAAATCAATGTATGGCAACAGCAATTCATCCTTAATCATTTTCCAGAGAATCCTGGTCATTTCATCTCCGTCCATCTCAACCAAGGGCGTGGTCATTTCAATTTTTCCCATTTGTTATCCTCCTTATCAAGCTCGTCTCCATAAATTTCATACAGACCGTTTTCTACCATATTGTTATAAGCATTAATCATATGACTGTTTGCCAGTTTTTCCGCCCTGGCGGCGTCTTTTGCCTTGATTGCTTCCATTATCTGCTTATGTTCATCATTGGAAGCTCGTCCTCTGGTATTGGTTGCAAGCGTCTTTTGTCTGACACGCAGCACATACTGATGGAAATCCTTAAGCAGATGCTCTAACATTTTAGAATCGCAAGCTTCATACAGGATGTCATGGAATCGGTTATCCAGCTCTGCCATCTGATCCATGTGTCCCTTATCTGCGTGAAACTGCGCCAGATAAATATTTTCCTCCATCTCTTCTAACTGTTCCTTAGTGATCTTCTCGGTTGCCATCCTTGCGCACAAGCCCTCTAAGAGTGAGCGGATCATATATATATCCTTCACATCCTTAGCCGTAATCCCGGTAACATATGCGCCTTTATTCGGAATGATCTGGATCAGTCCTTCAAGCTCAAGCTGCCTGAAAGCTTCTCTTACCGGAGTTCTGCTGACCCCAAGTTCCTCACCTATGGCAACTTCCTTAAGCTCCTCATGCTCCTTATACTTACCACTAAGAATATCATCCCTGATTTTCTGAAATACTCTCCCACGCAGCGAATACGACTCATTCGATGCATGTCTGTTATCATAATTAGCCATTTTCTCCCACCCTGCCATTGTATTGGCATATATAAAACTTTATATTACTTTACCTCGTATAATTGTATACAATCATAATGTTTATGTCAATATCATTGATAGATTTTAAAAAAGTTATTAGTTCACAGTAATGTAAAGAGAGCTCATAGTGCCTCCTCAAAGACTATATGAGCCCTCCGTCCTACTGTCACCCATCTTCACTCCATAAACAACCTCTCAATATCAATCATTCCCCACCCCTGCTTATTCCATGAATCCCCCAAATCCCGTGCGCTGTATACAATCTTTCTCTTAACCTGTTCATTGTTATAATAGGGATATCTTTCCAAAAGCAGGGCAACCGCCCCTGAAACTATCGGAGTTGCCATAGATGTGCCGCTTTTTATGACATAATTATTGGCTCTGTTATTACATGATCTGATATCTGTACCGGGCGCAACGACATCAGGTTTACGTATATACATAGATGAATCGCCTCTGCCCGAATAATTTTCACACAAATCTTCTCTTGTTCCGAAATAGCCTCCCTCATGGCAGCCTACGGTTATTACCTTACGGCTGTTACCAAGAGGTGAAATCGTTCCGTTTCCCGGTCCTGCATTTCCGGCTGCACATACGACAACAATTCCGGCATCCCAGATTGCCTCCAGCAGCCCCACCAATTCTTTAAATTTTTCTTCTTCCCCTGATTCTCCAATACCGACCGATATATTTAAGACGCGGATATGATGACGCAGACGATTCTGCAATATCCACAACAGACCTTTATACATACTTTCAATCGAACCATCACCGTTATGGTCCAGTATTTTCACTACACAGAACAGACACCTCGGTGCAATTCCCGTGTACTTTCCGTTAGACATATGACCATTACCACCTATAATTCCTGCAACATGGGTTCCATGGCCGCTGTCATCGTAAATTCTGTTTCTATAGTTTACATAATCCTGAAAAGCTATTATCCTGCCCGCCAGATCCGGATGAGGATAGATACCGGTATCCAGAACAGCTACGGTAACCGGAGCGCCTTTACAGGATTGCTGCAGGCGGTCGCTGCATCCCAGCTGATTCCTGACGCGATACACATTAAAAAACTCCCGGCTTTTTCATTATTCTATGCCGGGAGTTAATTTCTGTGCCATTTCAATTATGTCTCATCTAGATTTAAGCAATATCAGCCATTTGATAACACTTGTTATTCCATTAATTCCATACTGTACTTCTTACCACGATAGAAGAACAACGCAAGCCCTGTAAAAAGAAGTCCTGCAAAGAGGAACCACTTAGGATGTATGCTGTTATCTCCCGTATCCGGTGAGGCATCTTTATTGCCGGAAAGGCCGGTAAATATCACCTTACCGTCAGATACAACGGCCGAGTTGCCGCCAAGACCACCTGATGAATAATTATAAACACCATAGGGTGAAAAATGATTTGTCGTAAAGGTCAGGTAATCAAAACCGTCTACCGATGCAATACGGCTGTCAACCTCTTCCAACTGCCCGTTATTATCAAGACAGACCACATGCAGATTATCTTCCACAATTCCGCTTGGAATCGGTATACTTATTTCTATTTTCTGCTTACCAAGCCCTGTTATCGGAATCGCTGTTGCCGCCTCTTCCAGAGTTATATCATATGCCTGAAGATTCACGGGTATATTATTTCCGTAAAGTTTCCTGTAAGCATTCAAAATCGCGCTCTTAGCCGCATCATTATCGGATATGTTAAGCACGTAACTATCCTCCGCACCATCAATCAACGCATATGAAAGCCCGGCGTCAGCAATGGTGGTACTGTTTATATTGACAGCTACCCCGCTTATGGAGTCGGTATCATCCGTTCCTATCACCTGAGCTATGTTATTTCCTCCGGGACCGATAACCTCACCTCTGAATCCATACAGTTTATTGTCCAGAACTGTATCATCAAAGGCAGCTGCCCCTGTTGGTACTACAGCAGTGTGTATACCCTCAAAAATCATACCTCTGTATGAATCATTATATATTTTACCGGAAGATGAACCATATGATATCTTCGGGATAGATACACCTTCAAAGGTCACAACACCTGTTCCTGCATTTTTAACCGAATCCGCCACATCAAAGGCTCTTAAACCTATCTCTTCTACCGAAGCCGGAATCCTGATATTGCTAAGCGGACAGCCCGCAAAAGCTCTGTCACCAATCTTCTTCAGTGCATTACCGCCTTCAACCTCCGAAAGACTGCTGCAGCCTGAAAAAGCCTCTTCGCCGATTATTTCCACAGAATCCGGAATATTAATCTTAGTGATTTCAGTATGTCCGGCCAAAGCACCGGAACCTATTGTTTTAACTGAGTCAGGTATGGCAATATTGGTACCTGCTCCCTTATAAGCCAACAAAATACCGTCACCGACAATCAGAAAGTCCCCATTGCCACCCTGTTTCCAGTTCTCAAGCCAGGGAGTCTTATCAAAAGCCGATAAGCCGATTTCTGTAACTGTAGACGGAATGACTACATCGGTCAATGAGTTGCAGTGATAGAACGCCGCATATCCAATCTTTTCAACTCCCTCCGGAAGTACTGCCGAATTAACCGCTGACCTTGCAAAAGCAAACTCTCCGATTTCGGTAATCTTATCCGGAACATCTATATTCGTACGATCATCATTATAAAATGCTTGATCTGCAATTATCTTATCGTCCACTATAGTATATTTAGGAATGGAGCCTCCCTTGGCATCGGAATTGCCGGATATACTTGCTATCGTTTCACCGGTTTCGCCATAAGCCACACCTTCTATGGTATTGGGTACGCCCGCTCCGGAATTAACCGTTGCCGAAGCATTGTCCATAAATATGAATACCTGACTTCCGATTATCTTGGACTTACCCTTTACGGTACCATCCTCATCGCCCTCTATCGGACTCATATGTGTGACTTCATTGTAATAATTATCTATTCTGCTTACTGTAGGATCATTATTCTCTTCATAATCATCATTGCCCGTTATGGTATCTATTGATGTATCTTCATACTCTGTTAAATCTATATTTTCCAATACCAGGCTGTCAGCAAATTTTCTTGCCGTACTGCCCTCAGGCGCATTAATCTTTAATCTGGTACAGCCGTCAAAAGCCGTGCTGTGTATTGTATTCACCGAAACCGGAATCGTAATACTACGCAGTCTTACGCAATCTTCGAATGCCTTTAAATTAATTGATTTAACCGAATACGGAATATCTACCGATCTTAAACTGCTGCAATTGGAAAAAGCATATGCGGATATCTCATTGACATTGCTGCTTATGGAAATGCTCTTAAGATTTCTGTCTCCCCAGAACGCATAGGGTCTTATTTCATCGACAGATGAAGGCATAATATAACTGTCCGCTTTTCTACCCGAAAGTACGGCATATAAAATACTTCCATCCTTGCTATAGATTATACCATCATTAGATGTAAAATTGGGATTGCTGCTGCTTATGCTTACACTCTGCAGATTTATATCCCCTGCAAAAACTCCGTTACCAAGGGATTCAAGACCGGTGCCAATCCGCACATCATTAAGAGACGGACAGTCCGCAAACGCAGCATTATCAATATACTCAACAGAACTTGGAATATTAACCGACTGAAGCTGACTGCAACCCTCAAAAGCACCTTTTCCTATGCCTATTAAGCTGCTTCCGAAGGAAATTCTCTTAATGCTATTGTTCCCCGCAAAAGCTTCCGCTTCTATATACTCCACAGAACTGCCAATAGACACGTCAGAAGACGTGCCTTTATATTTAACCAATGTTGTTCCATCCACTTGAAAGTCAGATCCGGAAGCGGTATCAACCGCTTCCACATCTGATACCGGAATCTGTGTGACCGCAATCGCCAAGGCCATCAAAACGGCTCCGATTGCTTTCCTTATTTTCTTTCCCATAGGCATCCCCCAAGGAAGTTTAAGTTATGCTGCCTTAACCGTAACAGGTTTCTTGTCTTTCTTCATAAACAGAATGACTGACAGGCAGGCAAGACCAAGTGATAAGAACCACTTCGGATGAATCGGGTCGCCTGTCTTAGGCGTTATATCCAGCATACCTTCCGAAAGATTCTGAGTATTTACATAGATTGTATACGGTGAGAAGTGTGTAGCCGTAAAGCTTATACATGGTACACCGTTAATTGTTGTAAATCTCTCACTTAAATCTTCCAATTGACTGTTTGCTATAACAGCACCGGCCATATTGTTTCCACCAAATACTGTAAGTGCATCCGGAATCGGAATAGTTATGTCAACCGACAATCCGGTTGTATCTGTAATCTTCACTGTTCCTGTTGAATCATACAGGCTTATATCCATTGCATAATACAGAATACTGTCCATATTACCGTATTTATTGGTAAGTGCATTGATTACTGCCTGTGTAGCTTCATTAGTCTCGGAAATCTTGACTACAAAGTTATCCGGTGAGCCGTTCACATTAGCCGTAGCCAAATCCTTATTGGAAATACCGGGCTTGGTTATATCCACTCTGGTGCTTCCGTTTCCTGTTACAGGATTTCTGCCGGTTGTAGTTCCGTTATTAACAGTTCCGTTTACTGAATTGATAGCCGAACCATTTATAAAATTAGCTGTTACAGTAACATTGCTGGCAGGCATCACAAATGTAGTCGCTGACATACTTACGCTGGCAAGTTTCACACTCTCGGAATCAGTTGTCCACTTGCTGAACACCTTACCTGTTGCAGGAGTGTTTGCAGAAACTATTACAGTTGAACCAACTTCATAGGTACCGCTTCCGCTTCCGTTTATAACAGTTACCGTATATTTACCGGATGCCGAGGATGAAGATGTCGTGGACGTAGATGTTCCCAATGGTGTAGTTGTGGATGAACCGCTTCCTCCGGCTCCGCTTCCGCTTCCGCCATTGCCATCACCACTTCCAGTTCCGCCGCCATTTCCGCCATCTCCGCCGCCGGTACCTGAACCACTGTACATAGCAAGAATAGACAAATTCTTCTGTACGTTCAAGTATTCTTCACTACTCCATCCGACGAAAGTATAACCATCATGGGTCGGCGCCTGTGGTGCAATCGCTGCACCACCGGGTAATATAAGCTGCGTAGTACCTATCTGGCTTCCGTCTATCTGATCATAGAAATCAACCGTATAATGCTCACCGTCAACCATACCGTTTGCAGAATATCCCTGTGCAATGAATACAGTATCTGCGGTGATCGGTGATGTTACTTCTGTCTGATTTGTACTCAGCCATTTCTGGAATACCCAACCCTCTTTCTCAGGAGCCGCAGGTATCTCTTCCATCTGTAGATAACTTCCATTTTCTTTATAAATAGTATTTCCGATTTGAATGCCGTCCGGATCTAAGAATATAACGGTCCATTCATCGGGAATCTCAACATACTCAAGTAAATACTCACTTCCGTATTTATCAGCATATCTACGTGCCGAAGAATCCGGATATGTGTATATAGAAGTATTGACCGTTTTCCCGGACTCTGTATGCTCTACAAAAGCTCTTGCCGAAATAAATACCTCTTTACCGGGAATTCTAAGTTCGGTTAAGTTATTATCATATGCAAATGCGCCTTCTTCAATATTATTTACCGTTCTTGGCAGCCATAATCTGTTGAGAGTGCTGCAGTTTCTAAAGCAGTCTATCGGAATTTCCGTAAGACTTACTGCTTCATTTAAGTAAACATTTGTAATGTTGACACATTCTTCAAAGGCACCTGCCCTGATTGCCTGAACCTGACTGATGGTACCTGATTCAGAACTATAGCTTGCATCCGGTATTGTTGTAGATCCTACTCCGCCACTCTTTCCTCTGGCATAGAGACATTCCTCAATGGTATATGTACCTGCATAACCATCAGTTTCACCTGTTGCCGCATCCCTGGAATAAATAATTCCGTTATCAGCCACATACTTCGGATTGCCATTAAAGTTTACATTAGTTAAAGAAGTACAGCCCCTAAAAGGCACCACTCCGATATCAGAACAAGCCGCTCCGATAATAACAGCAGTCAATCTTTCACAACTGTCAAAAGCATGATCCGGCAATGATTTAACACCATTCAATGTGACGGTTTCAACACGGTCATTACCTCTTGAATATGTTTCATCAGATATCTTATCCTCATAATAACCGCTGAACAAGCCGGGAACTACTTCTGTATTATCATTATCATCCCTGAATGCTTTGCTTGTGTACATATTATATGATTCCGAAGGAATTCTTGTTGTCAAATATGTACTTGCATTCAGGCGGTTTGCATCAGATCCCTTAATATATCCGTATACATCAATGGATTCAACGCCTTCAGGAATTACAACGTTTTTGGCGGCATTGATAAGCCCTCTTTCTTCTTCCGTTACTGTATTAAATATACCGTCTGAATCTGAATTATCCTGCGCACTATAAGGAAAATGCGTAAAATACGGTTCCGGTGTTCCGGTGTATGCATAAGCTACAATCGGTTCAAAGAAAAAGTCTGCTGCTTTACCAAGGATATCGTCCTGATTACTATGTTCAGTTTCAGCACTTCCAGAAGTAACAAAGTTATCCGGATTTAGAGCCCATTGAGGATATACCCAAGGTCCGTACAATGCAGTATCATTATATATAGCTTCTGCTTCTGACTTCGACTCTGCTGCTTTCCAAGCTGCTGCAAAGTTTGCTCTATAGGTATCATAGGCCTCACTCCTGTATATATTATAGTAAGTATCGGCCATCATATCTTCATATTTCTGGTTTACATAATCATCGCCATAGAAACGCTCAACATCCAATTTATGAGTCTCATTTAAGATATCATCTATCTGATCGTATTTCGGATAATCCAGCAATGTAACAAGCTCGGTATTGGCATCATACATAACCGTCAAATAAGTCGGTGTCAGACTCTTGTAACAGATTCTCATTCCAGTAGTGGGATTAATCATATTTTCCGGTTTCATAGCCCAGTCAAAAGGTGCATATCCCTTAACTATATCACCATGGAATGTAAGTTCATCCCCGCCTGTCTTAAAGGCATCCGTACCTACTTTAAAGTTTGCATAACCAGCTGCCGGAGTATGGAAAGTTACATCAATCAACGATTTACAATCTGCAAATGCGTTATCTCCAATTGACTCTACCGAATTACCTATAATTACCTGCTTCAAAGACGGCAGACCCTTAAATACACCGATTTCAATATTATTAATAGAATTATCTTCTATTGTAATTGTCTTAATTGTTTCGCGCAGATCTGCATTATCAAAACATCCCGGCACAATATCTTTGATTGGATAATTACCTACTTTAGCAGGAATTACAATATTACCATCACACTCTGCTTTATCGCCGACAATTACACAAGCTGTCAGCTCACCTTTTTCATTTGCCTGATAGCGATAGCCGTCAATTGCTACTTCATAGCAGTCTACACCATCTTTATTCCTAAATACATAAGGAATAAAATCATTAACAGCTGTCTTTGCATCCTTATCATATGTACTTGTACGAGGGTCCGCATCTGCGCCTGATTCATTCTTTTCAGGACCTCTTACATAAAAATCTCCATTAATTACATCCCTGAACAATTTATCGGGAGTATAGCTTACATAACCGCAGGCATAGGGATTTGATTGAGTATCGACCGGAAATTCTACATACTGCAGATTCACACAGCCATGGAACATATTATCCGGCAATTTTGCCGCAGTTGATGAAGTACGCCCGTAATCCTTTGGAAACACCACGCTCCCAAGGCTTGCACGCCCTGCAAATAAATAATCTCCCAAACCGTCTTTACTATTGATGCGCTGCGGAAGCGTAATGTCAATTGGATTTGCACCTGATCCTACAGCAAATACGGCATCTCCAATTTTAGATATGGCAGAATCCGACATAGCTATGGAATTCAGCGCAGTACAATTATAAAATGCCGCTTCTTTCACTTCGCAGTTCTCTGTAATTCCATTCAAGTTCAGGGTTGCCATTTTATTACAATCTGCAAATGCACCCCATCCTATTGTATTTACCGTATATGGCAGTGTCAATTCGGCAAGCGCACTGTTCTTAAAACATTCGGAACCTATAATGGAGGTACCTGACTGAATTGTAACCTTCGCTAACTGCGTACAATCCTTAAATGCCCTATTACCAATATAGTTAACGCTTACAATTTCAATTTCTTTTATAAATGAATGTAAAAATGAATTATCTCCTATATAACCTATCTGGCTGGGAATTGTAAGCACATCTACATTATTAACATTATAGAAAGCCTGCTCCCCGATAGCACACATCTTAACTCCGACACTGGTTACCAAGAAACCATTCTCATCATTTTTGTAAGGTGCAACAGGAGTTCCGCCTCTTGCCACATAAACATTGCCGCTGTTACCATCCGAACCTGAAACTGTAGACGACGCACTTGAAATACGGCTGTCAATTACAGGAACAAGGCTGTAATCCTTACCCATATTTAATAATGTTTTATCATGTTCACAATAATAAGTTAATTTTTTCTTAGGGTCAGCTGTCGTCTCTGACAGGGCATCGGAAGGCTTAACAGAAAGCGGTGTTATTAAATTTGCATTAGGAGCAGGATTTTTCTCGGGATCCTGCTTATATAATTCAGCTTCCTCTTTATATTTCTGAAAATCAGCAAGTTTAGAGTCATATGCATCTTTATAGTAATTTTCAAAGAAATATATGGCCTCACGAACTGCTGTTGTCTGCTCATTTTTACTCCAGTTATCATAAGTGTACGTTAATTCCACTGTAGGATTATTGTTCATGCCGTCAAGTCCGGCTTGTGTTCCATTAAAATATCCATCATATTTAGAGGCTTCGACAGTATAATATCCGGTATTAGGAGTAAGATTTAAATCGACCTCTTCTGCACGATACTGGCTGTTATACTTACAGAGAACACCCTGATCTTCTCTACTGGGGGGCTTTACAACATAATACATAAACTGCCAGCCGAGATCCCACTGATCATTGCCGGACTGATCCTGGCCAAGATTATTAACTTTCAAGGATTGAAATACTTTACCCGAAAGATTATCGGTGCCATACAGATTTTTAACCAGCTTATCCATATCCAGCATACCGTCTTTGTCGGTTCCGCCTAATCCATTGGGGTTGCTGTCATCTAACAGATGCCAATTAAGTCCAAAAGAACTGCCTCCTACTGTAGATTGTTCATCTATAGGCATGGGATGTTTTTTCAACTCTTCCTCAGTTCTGTCAGAAGGATATTTATACGACTCATGCACATCAAAATTTCCTGTCGTTGTACCGCCCCCATTAGCACCCGGCACTCCTGGTTCCTCCGCAAAGTTTTCCGGTACAGGAATAGCCGCAACACCGATGGCCGTTACCATTAAAAGAGCCGCAATGCTCCGCCTTACGCTCCTTTTTAATCTCCTCTTGGATTTTTTTGCTCCATTTACAGATGCTTTCTTGGACATATCACTCTCTCCTTCTGTCAGCAATATATATTTATCTGATAGCTAATAAACAAAAATCAAATACCAAATTATATAAATTAAATATTAATTACATATAAACACACAAATACAATATAAATAATTTATATATTTATATCGTCATTTTCAGGCTATTCAATTAGTCTTTTCTACATTTTTCTTTATACAATAACTCGTTTTTTCTATAGTATACCGTAATATAATACCATAAAATTTTTATCAGCATTTAAATACCATATAGTTTTATTTTACTATATCTGAAAAAATATGCAAGTTTTTTTATAAGACCCTTTTAGCTACAACAACAAAACGGCCGTCGGTCTCAGAATTGTCACAGGTGGACAAAGTCAACAGTTCATCGCCGTAAACCGCCGTAACTCCCGTATCATAAAGTGATATAGCCGCCATTTCCTGCATATTCGAGTTAAATTCCTGTTCGGATGCCGCATCAAAAAACTGATAATATTTGAACACAATTTCGTCTTCGTTATAAATTCTTGAACGGAACACATACATAACTTCGTAGGTCCCTTTTTCATATATCGTATCAAATTGAATCCTGGAATGTTCCTTACAGTAACTTTCACTGCTGTACTTATTCAGATTGCCGAACATCTTGCCGGACTTCATATGGTGTCCGTAGATTATGAGGTTGGTATTTCTTTTCACCACATCGCAGTCGGCATCCAGAAAAAGGCTCCCGTTTTTATCATATTCCTGATTATAATTATGGTCCAGATAATATTCGTTATTGGAGGTCTGCATAACAGGATAATCAATATTAGTGTCGTCAATCTTAAGCCAGCCTATCAGCTTCTTGTTTTTGCTGTATAAGGTTTCATACTCTTCCAGCACTGTCAGTTCTACATCTTCTTCATTCGTATAATGTATGGTAACTGTACGCCCTCCTAAGGACTGATTCCCTTTCAAGTTGGCAAGATCATCATATTCTGACTGATTTTTCTCCGCAAAATAGTAGTAAACGCCATAGTAACCGAAGCAACCCACCGCAATAATAGCGCAAAGTGCAATAAGCAGCTTTCTCTTACGCTCATTCTGCTTAAGAACGGCCAGAATTTCTTTTTGCATCTTCTCGTCATAATCTTCCAGTGAAGCTTTCTTTTTACTTTTTCCGGCATCCTTGCCGTTAATTTTATCAGCTTTCTTGCCGTTGCTTTTTGCGACCTTTTTCTGCTGCGTTTTGGATTTGGCCGGCTTTATCTTACTGTCTTTGGTATAGCCCTGCTTCTTATATTTCTCAGCCAGTTCACTGATTTCTTCCTTGAAATCCTTACCAACAAGTGTCTTAAACTGATACTTGCCGGAGGCCAATTCACCCCATAGAGTAAGAACTTCGCCGGGCTGTTCCATATTCACTTTAGCTTTGATTGCGTCTATCTGTTCCTGGTCTTTAAGTGCCGCTCTGTAATCCGCCTGTGTGCGGAACTGCCTTCCTGCCACGCTTAAGTCTGCCATACTTACAGACACTCCCTTATTTTTCCTATCATCTCTTGATATTCTGCATCGCTTAAATACTTTTTATCCGGATTCATCTGGAAAGTCGAACCCCATTCGTCCTGATCCTTATACTTAGGTACAAGATGTATATGTAAATGACAGCCTGTATCGCCGTATGCACCATAATTGAGCTTATCCGGTGAAAAAGCAGCATGTATGGCCTTAGCCGCCCTGTTTACATCTGCAAAAAAGCGATTTCTCTCCTCATCGCTTATATCTACTATCTCACTTACGTGATCCTTATATGCAACTATGCATCTGCCGGGCTTACTCTGCTCCTTGAATAAAATAAGCTGGCTCACATCCAGATCACAGATTTTAATACCAAATTTAGCCAGAAGTTCTCCACCCTGGCAATATCCACAATTGTTGTCTTTCATAATATCTACCTCCATCTACACATTAGTTTTATTATATTATATCATCATATTCAATACCAAAAATCGTTCTATCAAGAATTGCATAGCAATTCTTGTAACGCAAGCTACTAAGCTTGCGTTTATTATATCATATTGACTCTGAATTTAACAAGCAATTATCGGCAGCTAGATACAATTACAAGCAGACGCAATCACCTGCAAATCTCCTTCCAGATGAATGTCGCCATAACCGTAAGGCAGTATGAAATGGTCTCCTTTTTTTATCACAGTTCCGTTTATAGCGCCTTCCCCTCTTGTTACACTCATCAACATAAAAGGTTGATCCTGCTCTATGGTGAGAGGCTTGTTAATATCCATCTTCCACACTCTGTAATAGTCACATTCAATCAGAAGATTCATAGTATTTTCAGGCATATTGCCGGTTTTTTTGATATAGTGTTCCAATGGTTTGGACGGAACGGAAATCACCTCAAGAGCCTTATCCAGATGAAGTTCTCTGGGCTTGCCGTCAGTCAGACGGTCAAAATCATAAACCCTGTATGTGATGTCACTGTTTTGCTGGATTTCCAGTATCATCAGTCCGCCGCCGAATGTATGTATGGTCCCGGGTTCAATCTGGATGAAATCATCTTTTTCCACATGGACTTCACGGATAAGTTCCTTCCATTCTCTTTTTTGAACCATGGACCTAAGTTCATCTCTGGTATCAGCATTATGTCCCACAACCAGAGTTGAGTCTTCTCTTCCATCCAGAATATACCAGCATTCCATCTTGCCAAAAGAACCGTTCTCATGCGCTTTGGCATAGGCGTCATTCGGATGAACCTGTATACTGGAATACCCCTCCGCATTAATAAGCTTAACCAACAGGGGGAAACGATCCAGACCGGTATTACCAAACAGCCCGGGTTCTTTTTCCCATAGCGTTGAAAGCTTGCAACCGTCAAATTTTCCTCCCTTGATGGTGCAATCGCCGTTTGGATGCGCGCTGACCGCCCAGCATTCCCCTGTATCATTGCCGGGAATCTCATACGGCCAGTCTTTTCCCAGTCTCTCACCACCCCACAGCATCTGTTTAAAAACCGGATTTATGAATAAAATTGACTGTTCTGGAGAATTCATTATTTTCCATTTCCTCCTGATGCTCATTCATTGCATTAATGCACTTATTGTACTATCTATTTGATAAAATAACAATCTTTAATTCTATATTCATATATTATTTAAAATAACAGTTGTTATTATTAATTCTTCGATTCCGGCAGACGCAGGCGCAAAAAGCGCTTGGCCACCTGCCTTAAATTAAAAGGAAAGATAGGATATACATAGCTTCTACCGGACAAAGTTTTATTAAATACAATTGAAAATATCAAAATCAAAATTGCCGCCACATATCCGTAAACTCCAAAAATCGCAGTCAGGATAAGGTTTATAATACGCATAAATTTAAGTGCGTATCCAAGCTCATAACTCTGCTGAGTATAATTGGCAATCGCAACAAACGCCATATATAACATTACTTCACTATTGAACCATCCGCTGTTTACCGAAAACTCACCAAGCACAAGCGCTGCCATTACACTAAGCGGTGTACTGAGCATATTAGGAGTATTGATTGCCGCAAGTTTAAGACCGTCAATAGCCAGCTCAAGCAACAAAAACTGCATTATAAGCGGTATGTTGCAGGGTTCCTTGAGCATAATAAATTGGAAGGATTCAGGTATCCATTCCGGTCTCTGCATAAGAAGCAGGTAGGTCGGAGTAAGCAGATAGGTCATAATTCCTATCAAAAGCCTTGACAGTCTGAGATAGGTTCCGGTAACCGGAGGAAAATAATAATCGTCCGCTTCTTCCAGAATATCAAAGATGGAAGTCGGTACTATCATTGCCGAAGGCGAATTGTCCACCAGAATTATTACATCACCTTCAAGTATCTGCGCCGCCGCGGTATCAGGTCTTTCCGTATATTTAAACTTGGGAAAAGGGTTGAACCAGCTCCTCTGATAAAGGCATTCCGCAAGACTTTCCTGATTCATAGTCAGTGCGTCCACCTTTATCTCGGATATCCTCTTTTTTATTTTATTTAAAAATTCATGATCCACCCTGTTATCCATATAGCAGAGCACAATGTCGGTTCTGGAGCTTTTACCGGCATTCATCATTTCCATCCTAAGCTCCGTACTTCTGATTCTCCGTCTTATAAGAGCGGTGTTAAATACAACGGTTTCAACGAAACCATCTTTAGAACCTCTTAAGGTCTTATCCTTTTCAGGCTCCGATACTCCTCTGGCCGGATAAGTTCTTGAATCAACCAAGACACAACGGTCATATCCCTCTATAAAAAGAGCAAAAACTCCGGACAGGATGTTATAAAAAATATCATCCCATTTGTCCTTTAAATCAATCTCGACATACGGCGCACTTTTTTTGACCATTTCATGCGCGTTCTCCGGCATTTCTTCCGGCTTTATATCTATAAAGTACTGCAAAAGTTTCTGCATAAGTTCATCTTTACAGAAACCGTCAATAAAGTATATGCAGGCCTGTCTGCCTCCAACTTCTATTACCCTGTATACAACATCAAAATTAGTGTCAGGTTTGAGGCGTTCCGATAGATAACGCATGTTATCTTGCAATGAAGTGGAGATTATATTATTATTATCGCTTTGCACAGATAAAAACTCCTTCCGAAACATTTTTTCTTATTATGTACGTGAAGAAGTTTTTTATTCTTTGTTATGAGCATTTAAATTTCTAATCATTGCATATGTTATCATATTTATTAAATCACTAGCGTTATTTATTGTTTGCCGGTGCTTCCATGCCCTCCCCTATCTTCGTTATTGAGATGCTCCACCTCATCAAAGATAAGCTTAGGCTGATTTTCCATAATACGGAACTGGCAGATTCTGTCATTAATATGTATCTGTGTGTCGCGCAGGGCATATACCGGCATAAACCACTGGTCGTTATCACCGCAATATGAACAGTCGATAACTCCCTGATGATTGGTCTGGATAATGCCGAAGTTTTTAAAAGTGGAGCTTCTGGGTACAACATGGGCTTCATAACCTTCCGGCAATTCCATGGCAACTCCCAGAGGAATCAGCTTAAATTCGCCTTTTTTTAAAGAAACCTCTTCTGCGGCGTGCAGGTCTATCCAGTCGGATTTGCCATCTATATAGGTAAGTTTGTCTATTTTATCCGTAAAATATTTTATCTTGATGGTTTTCATATTAATTCCTCATTCTTAATTAATAACAACTGTTGTGTAACATAAGTTAAGTTATGTAATTATCTCTAACAAGTGTTATACAGCATATAAAACCGGCACCGACGCATCATCCTGCTTCAGACTCGCCTGCACATCAATAACACGCTGATTGGCACTGCCTTTCCAGTGGAGTGTAGCATCTTTTTCTTCCTCAACAAACTCGCCGTCCACCAGCACATCAATATACTGCATTATGCCATCAGTCATAATATTCTCCCACAGTTCACCCGTATAAAGCCAGATAGTCTTATCGGGATAAGCTTCCCTGACCCGAGCTGCAAAAGTCCTCACATCCGGACGATTTACGGAATGCATGGGGTCTCCTCCCGAAAAGGTAAGTCCCGATATATACGGTTTATCAAGCTGTTCAAATATTTCATCTCTGGCAGCTTCGTCAAACAAAAGCCCGCCGTCCGGATCCCAGGTCACCGGATTATGACAGCCCTTGCAGCAATGGGAGCAGCCCGCCACCCAAAGGACAACCCTCAGTCCGTCCCCGTTTAACATATCAGCCTTTGTTATATTATGATATCTCATCTCCCCAATATCCTCTCTACACATTCCAAACATCTACAGCCTGCGAGTTTGTACTGCAAGTACAAACTTGCGGTCAAAAATTCATTTTCGACCTTTACATACTTTTCCTTTCGGCAATCTCTGCCATCTTTGCATCGCTGAGTCTGGTATCTCCATGTACACGCGAATAAGCCAGATAGCCGTTCATTCTGTCTATCTTGGTCAGATTGCGGCTGCCGCATACAGGACACACATCCATCTCAAGCTCCTGGTGTCCACAGTCATCACAATAGGCAAGCGACAGATTTACTCCCTCATAGAAGCCCATATCCATAGCACGCCTTATCAAGGTCTTGATGGCTCCGATATTATAATCAATAGGGTATTTTACATACTGTATCTTTCCTCCGTTTGCCATCTCCCAGAAGCGGTATTCCAGATCCTGCTTCTCAATAGGCGTTATATCTTCGGTAACATGGCAGTGGAAACTGTTGGAAACGTATTCCCTGTCGGACACACCCTCTACAATGCCGTATTTTGCCCGGAACTGTTTAACCTGAAGACCGCAGAGATTCTCGGCCGGCGTTCCGTATATCGCGTAAAGATGTCCGTCCTCTTCCTTGAATTCATTGATTTTATTATTTATATGCTCCAATACTTCAAGTGCAAACTGACCGTCTTCAACCAGTGACTTGCCGTTGTATAGCTCTTGAAGCTCATTAAATGCGGTAATTCCAAAGCTTGCCGTCGCAGTCTTTAAAATAGGTTTGATCTTATCATGAAGCTGCAGCTTTCCGCCAAGGAACCCGCCTTCGCAGTAAGCCAGTGGATTAGTTGACGCCCTCATTTCGCCTAAATAAGCATACGTACGTATATGAAGCTGTCTTATCAGATTCAGATAATAATCCAGCACCTCATAGAAATCTCTGTTCTCCTGACGTGACTTGGCCAGAATCATAGGCAGATGCAGCGAAACCACACCAATATTGAATCTTCCCACAAAAATCGGTGAATCATTATCATCCTCAGGATGCATACCGCCTCTTTCATACCAGGGTGATAAAAATGCCCTGCACCCCATAGGTGAGATAACCTTGCCATACTGCTTATACATACTTGCTATATAGCCTTTTCCGGTAAGACTTAACCAGTCAGGATACATAGTCTTGGCCGAACACTGCACTCCGGCCTCAAAAACGTCCTCCAACGCTTTACCCGGCCCGTGTAGATTTTCATCATAAAGAAATACAATCTTAGGGAAAAGCACAGGTTTCTTGCATTCTTTCTTGCCCTGACCTTTCCGGCGTACATTTAACATAATAATTGTTGCCATCTTGGCAAATCTTCCGGTTCCGATACCGGCAGTCACCGTAATGAACGGATAGTCACCACGGCTGCTTGCCACAGTATTAAATTTATATTCCCAACCCTGAAAGCCCTGTTCAAATTCCCTTTCCACATCGGCAAGCGCTTCTTTTTCGGCTGTCTCTTTATTAACTCCAAGATGGGCATACTTTTTCAGACTTTTCTTATAGGTTTTCTCTGCATAAGGCTCCAGAATCTTGTCCACTTCAGGCACCGTGAAACCACCGTACTGCTGGCTTGCCGCACTAAGCACAATATCACCTATAACGTCAAAAGCAACATCCAGCGTCTTAGGTTCATTGTACCAGATATTGCCCATTTCAAAGCCGCCATGCAAAACCTCTGCCACATTGAAAAGGCAACAGTTCATAGTATCTCTTCTGGCCGACATATCGTGAACATAGAGATAACCGTCTCGACAGGCCTGTATTTCCTCTGTAGTCATAAAAAACTTCTGATACAATTCCTTATTAAACTGGTTGAAAATAAGACTTCTCTTGGTAGATACAAGGGCGCTGTCCGTATTAGCGTTCTCCTTGTCACCAATGTACATAATGGACTGGCTTTTCTTATAAACATCATCCATCATCCTGACGAAATCCTGCTTATAATTACGATAATCACGATAACTCTTCGCCACAATAGGCTTGACATCTTCAAGTGCACTCTCCACTACGTTGTGCATAACCTGAATCGGGATCTGATCTTCATCCATCTCATTCACCCTGTCTACCACGGTCTGGCAGATATGCCTTTTTTCCTCTTCGGTAAATTTAGTCAGGGCGCGGTATGCGCTTTTGCCAACGGCGTCAATAACCTTCTGGACATTAAAAGCCTCCAGACTGCCGTCCTTTTTGATAACTTTGACATTTTTGGCAGGCTTATACTCCTTGCCATAGTTTTCATCCGTTTCACTTACTGCTTCTAATAGAACACTCATATACTTCTACCCCTTACTCACAATTAAATAACCAGTGCTATGATAACATCTGTTCTTTATTGTTCAATAAATAATATTATCAATAAAAAACCATAAAAACTTCTGATTATTCAACCTTTATCTTTACCAACGCATACAAAATATTGTTTTTGTTTACATAATATCACTATATTTTGTGGTTTGAGAATAGTATATGACAATACTTGGGATGTGTCAATCTACATTAGACAGAAATTTAGACAAAAATTAGAGGGGGTTTTATTGCACATATTATAAATATTCAGAAATTGCATAAATTGAAATTTGTCGCTGGGCTGAAGGACGGATTGCACAAATAGTAAGCTG
>JAFLTH010000160.1 GCA_022510525.1 Lachnospiraceae bacterium
GCCAGCTTACTATTTGCGCAATCCGTCCTTCAGCCCAGCCACAAATTTCAATTTTAATATTGAACCTTGTAAATATTGAACCAGTATCTCTCCAGCATATAGCTTCCGATTTCCTCGGTATTAATGCCGCCCATCTCCCATTCGTCACGAATATTCTCTCTGCTGTTGAAGCTTCCAAAGAACCATACCGTTCTTCCCTCACCCAGCCATTCCTTTATGGCGGTTGTATCCTGTATGCTCCCTTTATTTCCGAACATATCTGTTATCAACTGTTCAGGCATACCATTCCATAAATAATTCTCCTGATTTATGTAATATCCGCATACTGCCTGAAGCTGGTCAAAATTATACAGTATAATGTCAGTCTCTTCAATGTCAGAAAATGCCAGTTCGGTTTCCTTCATCAAACCTGCCCTATACTCCTCCTCTCCCGTAAACGCACGGTAATCAATTATTCCTGTAATTAAAATAATCACAATAATAGCATAAAAAGAAATCTTGCTCTTTTGATCCAAATTATCCAGACACAGGGCAAAACATAACCAAAAGCAGCCAATTGCAGGCAGCATGTACCTATAAACAAAAATCGGGCGTATTACAATAGAGGCTATAAAGCCAAAAGCCACCAATCCGCACAATACCAGACAGCTGAAAAACGCATAGAAAAACGTCGCAAAATTATTGACAAGCGATATTTTCTCTCCTTTATCCGGATTATTATTTATACTGATTTTATTTCTATTCAATACAGATAATCCATATACAGCCAGCAATACAACATATATTACAAACAAGAGAATTGCAAATGCGACGTTTATCCACTCATGGCCAAATGCAGGTTTCATAAGAAATTTCACACAGCCTCCGATACTCCGCCAGGTCAGAGGCAAAATCCAGTAATTGTCGCGTATTGCGGTAATCTGAGAAATAAGAACAAAAAGCCAGAGAAGATAACCTACGATTGAAATAACTACACATATACCCCAGGATTTCAAGGCTTTAATCCCTGAACCATTATTAACAGGCGTCTTTGCTTTATATTGCATAATGGCACATATCAGCAAATATAAATACACCATAATAACCGCTACACAGGCAAAGTACTGAGTATATGCCGCCGCCAGTCCGTATAGCACTATTGCGACGTAATTCTGAATGTTTGCATTGCTCCTGCACGTTATTTCATATGCATGGAAAAACGTCGCAGTTACAAAAAACAATGCCCAGCCATACATACGCATCTCCACGGTATAGGCGCTCAACTGAGGCATTGTAAGGATACAGAACATAAACACTCCCGACACAAAAACCCCAAATCTTTTTCTCAGGAATGTAACCGCATAAATCAACAGCAAAAAATACGGCACAACAGATACGATTTTTACAATTATAATATTGTCTGCCGAAGGGAGTATCAGTTTACATAAATCAAGAACAAATTTGGCTATTATATAATACAGCGGTGGATGAACATCTCTTGCCGTAAAATTAATTAATTCACCATAGGAATGTTCAACCATTCCCATGGTGAATAATTCATCATACCAAATATCACTGCTTAGGCATAAGCTGATGCTGTTTCCAAGCATTATCAAGCTGATTACTATCAGGCACCATCCGATTATTTCCTTGCAGGATATTTTCAGTATCTTCAACTCTTTTTCCATATTAATTCTTATTCCATAATCTCTTTATTTCCAATTACTCATTACCGGATATGCACATGACTAAAATTTACTTATTCTCTTCCTGTACTTCTTCCTTGCGGATTTCCTTGGTTCTTATCTCTTTACATATCTGCTCTATGAAATCATTAAGAGGCTTAACACCCTCATCACCTGCAAAGCGGCTCCTTACGGAAACAGTTTTATCTTCCTCTTCCTGCTGCCCTACAACCAACATATAAGGAACTTTTGCAAGTCTTGCCTCACGGATTTTGAAACCAATCTTCTCGGAACGATTGTCCACGGTCACATCTACGTCATTCTTTGCAAGCTCTTTTCTTACCTGTCCGGCATATTCCTCATATTTCTCGGAAATCGGCAATACGCGTACCTGTTCCGGGCACAGCCATGTCGGGAATTTGCCTGCATATTTCTCAATAAGCCAAGCCAGAGTCCTTTCATAGCAGCCCATTGATGTTCTGTGAATTATATAAGGACGGACTTTTTCACCGTTCTGATCTATAAAGTACATATCAAACTTCTCTGCCAAAAGCGCATCCCACTGGATGGTTATCATAGTATCTTCTTTGCCGTATACGTTTCTGGCATTGATATCTACCTTCGGTCCGTAGTAAGCAGCCTCACCCACATCCTCTACAAATGGAATCTCCAGTTCTGTCAGAATCTCTCTGATATGCTGTTCGGTTTCATCCCAAACCTCCGGTTCTCCGATATATTTTTCGCGGTTTTCCGGATCCCATTTGGAAAGATGATAGGTAACATCCTCTTCCACACCCAAAGTCGTCAGACAGTATTTGGCAAGTGCCAGACAGTTCTTAAACTCTTCTACCATCTGGTCAGGTCTTACAATCAGATGTCCCTCTGATATCGTAAACTGGCGGACTCTGGTAAGTCCGTGCATTTCACCTGAATCCTCATTTCTAAACAGAGTAGAAGTCTCTCCGTAACGAATAGGCAGGTCCCGGTATGAGTGCTGGGTATTCTTATAACAGTAATACTGGAACGGACAGGTCATAGGACGCAGCGCAAGCACTTCCTTATCCTTTTCCTCGTCTCCAAGTACAAACATACCCTCGTTATAATGATCCCAGTGTCCTGAAATCTTATACAAATCGCTCTTTGCCATATATGGCGTCTTGGTACGAACATAGCCCCACTCTTTATCTTCCAGATCCTCTATCCAGCGCTGCATCTTCTGAACCATTTTGGCTCCCTTGGGAAGCAGCAGCGGAAGTCCCTGACCGATTACGTCTACTGTTGTAAAAAGCTCCATTTCACGTCCAAGTTTATTGTGATCACGCTTCTTTATGTCCTCTAAATGTTCCAGATAAGCTGCAAGCTCTTCCTTCTTATTAAAAGCCGTACCATATATTCTCTGAAGCTGTGCTTTATCAGAATCTCCCCTCCAATATGCCATGGATGAGGATATAAGCTTATATGCCTTAATGGACTTTGTACTCATCAGATGCGGTCCTGCGCACAAATCCACGAAACCGCCCTGGTCATAGAATGAAATCTCCGCATCCTCAGGAAGATCCTTAATAAGCTCAACTTTGTAAGGCTCACCCTTCTCTTCCATAAAACGGATGGCCTCTTCCCTTGGCATAGTAAAACGCTCTATTTTATGACCTTCCTTGATGATCTTCTTCATCTCGGCCTCTAAGTTGTCCAAATCTTCTCTGGAAAAAGGCTCGGCATCAAAATCATAATAAAATCCGTCATCTATGGCCGGACCAATTGTTACCTTGGCGTCCGGAAAAAGCCTTTTTACAGCTTCTGCAAGTATATGTGATGCAGTATGTCTTATTACGCGCAGTCCCGCCTCGTCATTTGCAGTGACAATATTCAGTTCGCAATCACCATCGATAATAGTTCGTAAATCTTCAACCTTACCGTTAATCTCTCCTGCACATGCCACTCTTGCGAGTCCCTCGGAAATATCAGCCGCAATGTCATATATGCTCATCGGCTGCGCATATTCCTTAACGGAACCGTCTTTTAACGTAACTTTCATAACACATACCCCTTTCATGTAATCAAATTAATATCTGCCTTAATTTAAATATATATCAGTCCTGTGAAAACAAAATCTCGTCAATTATCTGTGCCGCGCATTTCACAATTCCGCTGCAAGGTCTTGAAGAATAAAACTCAGGCGTCCTTACCGAAGGTTTGGCACTTTCTTCCATTCCCTCTATCCCTAGGATTTCCCTGCATATTATACTTCCCTGTCTTTCCCTGAAAATATCGCTCATCTTCCGTACAAGTTCATAAATATGCGCTTTTGCCTCTTCATCCTCCGGATCGGCATTGCCTTCCTTAAGTCCCGCAACCAATGACATTGAAAGTACGGCACCGCAAACCTCTCTCATTCGCCCTACTCCTCCGCCAAGCGCTCCTGACATCTTAAGCGACGTTTCCAAATCCAGACCAAATAAATCGGCATATGCCGCAAAAACCGATTGTGCACAATTAAACCCACTTTCAAACAGCTTTACCGCATAATCCGGTCTTGAACAGTCTTCAGTCCTTTGTATATTATGCATTCTTACCACAACATTTCTTATATTTCTTTCCGCTTCCGCATGGACAAGGATCATTAGGATACACCTTAGGTTCCTTATGAATTGTAGTAGACTCCTTCTGCTCCTTATAAAGGCTCTTTCTGGTATCCTCATCAAATATATCATTCCACTCTTCAAGATTATATAACCAGTCAGCGCCTGCCGCTACCATATTTTTATAAAGAAGAGGTTTGTCAAACCCAAGATTCACTTTGGTATCCTCTTCCATCTCTTCAATAGGATTGGCTTTCTTTAAGCTGTCGTTGATACCATCCAGAAAACCTGTCATTGTCATAATATCAACATTGTATTTTTCAGCAAGCTCCTTTACAGTTCCCTTCACAACCTCATCGGGATTTTTCAGAAGCTGCGCATATATTTCTTTTTCCTTCTCAAAATAATCCGACCACAATCTCTGAAGATCTCCCCTGTTTGCAGTCTCGGAATATGCCATATCGCGCCATTGTTTTAATAAAGCCATTTTGCAATTACCACCTTTTATCCTGTATTAATATTTTGAATATCTATACACATCTAGATACCTCGTTAGTATATAACATTTTCAAAAAAAAGTAAATAAGCGACATTGTATGGAAGTTTACAAATTGAAATTTGTGGCTGGGCTGAAGGACGGATTGCGCAAATAGTAAGCTGGCT
>JAFLTH010000161.1 GCA_022510525.1 Lachnospiraceae bacterium
CAGTTACAGGCAGATTCGTGCTTGCACGAAAATCTGACTGTGGCTGAGCGGACGAGGGGAGCGCCGATTTATGAGCAAAGAGGGTGTTTACACATCTCTTTGGTAGCTGCTCAGCAGCGGAACATGGTGGTGGGCGTTTTTTCGCCCCCACCAGGCGAAGCGCGACTTTGCGAATGGCGCGGATGTGAACTGTAACTATAAAAATACGTCCGCCAAATGGCGGCAGAAAAGAGGGACCTATGACAAAGCAGGAAATCGCCGAGATCAAAAAACTACTGACCCCCAAAAAATGCTCCATCACCCGCATATGCGGCTGCTATGTGGATGGGGAAAAGAATAAAAAGACCGAATTGAAACAAGCCTTTCTGGCGCTGCCGGAGGAAGAAATGTTCAAATATTTTGAGATTCTGAGAAAGACCCTGTCCGGCACCATCGGCAAGAATCTGCTGAATCTGGAATTTCCTCTGGAGAGCGAGGAGACAGGCGGCACCCAGGACTTTCTTTTACGGCTGCGGGACAGCAAATTGAAGGATGACATCCTGCTGGATGAGTTTTATGACCGCATTATTGACAATTATGAGTTTGTTGGGAATTACCTTATTATAATAGTACACGATGTATATGACGTGCCGGGGCGCACCCGGGACGGGATAGAGATGGAGGATGCCTCCGACGAGGTGTACGAGTACATACTGGCATGTATCTGCCCCGTGGAGCTGTCTAAGCCGGGACTTAGTTACAATGCAGTGGAGAACACCTTCCAGAACCGCATCCGGGACTGGGTAGTAGGACTGCCGGATACGGGCTTTCTGTTCCCCGCCTTCAACGACCGGGGAAGCGACATCCACAGTACCCTCTACTACTCCAAGGATCCGGAAGAGTTAAAGGATGGTCTGGTAGAGCAGCTCTTAGGCTGCCCGCTGCCTCTTTCCGCCGGAAATCAAAAAGAAACCTTCCAGACGCTTGTGGAGGAGACTCTGGGCGATGACTGCGAGTTCGAGGCGGTAAAGAACATTCACGAGAAGCTGAACGAAATTGCAGAGGAGCACAAGGATGAGCCTCAGCCCTTGATGTTGGACAAAAACGAAGTCAAGACCATCCTTGCCGGCAGCGGCGTGTCCAACGAAAGGTTGGCGCAGTTCGACCGCCACTACGATGAGACCGCCGGCGAGACCACCGCTCTCTTTGCCAGCAATGTGATGAACACCAGGACCTTCGAGGTGAAGACCCCGGATGTGGTCATCAAGGTAAATCCCGAGCGCACCGACCTGGTGGAGACAAAGGTAATCGACGGCAGGAAGTGCCTGGTGATCCAGCTGGGCGGCAACGTAGAGGTAAACGGCATCACGGTGCGGGCCGGCGGAGCGGTCGAAAGCCAGGAGGATGAAGAAGAATAATACAAATCCATCAACAACTTACTGAGGCAGGCTTTGCGCAACGCAGAGCCTGCCTCAGCCCGAGTATGTCAATTTATTGCCACAAGTTTTGCATTTTTTCCAGCTGCAAATCGCTGAACCCCGCGTAACTTCGTGGGGAGTACGGTAAATTAGTGCTAAGTCAGATCAAAATTGACAGTAAATAATTGTCAAGTACAACAGCGAGCAATTCCGGTGCATCAAACTTAATAAAAAAGAGCCATCCACCATACCCTTATGGCAAATGACCTTTTTCAAAATTTGTAGCCATTCATCATATTTAAATTCCATCCCACCCAATGTAAATGCAACCATCTGTGGTGATGCATCATCATAACCGCTCATTTACACAACTCCTTACAGGATATGGTACAATCGAGTTGTCAAAAAGCTATACAAAGTATGCAAACCGTATCATCAAGCAACTTAAGTCTTATGCACGAGCACAGGGCTTTAATAAATCTTATGACCCCTACAAAGCTGCTTACGGCTCCATGTATCCACTTTTTATCTTAAAATTCTTGCTCTGCACGAATTTTCCTTTGTTTGGTTTCGAGATTGCGAACGCACACTGCGTATTTCACAATTACCTAAATATGAAATAGTATACCAATTTTTAATTTCACTCTTGTAAAATTCCTAAATCCAATAATATGTATGACATTATTGACAACAGAAAATATGTATGACTTTTTTCAAAATGTTGTTCTTCCATATCGAAAACATCCATATTAATATTAAAAAAATTATCAATATCAATATCTTTACCCAATAATTCTTTTATACATTGTTCCATTTCCATATACGCATGCACGATAGTTGTCTCACTAATTTTATTCATGGAAATATCTTTGGCATTTTGGCTTATATATTCCTTTACATCACTTCCTGTTTTTTTGTATATTTTATAAGATTCTTTTACGAAATTTGAAACCTCATATGCCTCAATGGATGGATAACTTAATATTAATATTCCTCCTTGTAAATTATTATCGTTTTCACGTGAATTCTTTAAAGTTTTTATTAAATCTGTTATCAAATTAATATCTGTATTTGATTCAGGGTCACGATCAAAAATATAATAAATTGCGGCATTTGTTACATCAAATGAGAACTTTTCAATTAGTTCTGTATAAATTGCCTCTAAATATTCTTGTTCATTTATTGAGCCAATATTTGATGTCTTTGTATTTATAACAGCCACCTCACTATGGCTATCTGTTTGACTTTCATAAAATGTTGCTTGATTTCTTCTCTTTTCAATTCTTCTATACCCTAATATATCGCTAAAAATCCTTTTAATTAAGCTAAACTCATGTTTTCCGCCTTCTACAATAAACAGTACCTTCCCAATTCTCTTATCCTTTTTCAGTTCCATATTCCGGTATTCCTCCAAACACCCCGCTTAAATACATTTTTTCAAGATTCTGTGCTACTCTTGGTTGTTCATCCGAAAAACGATTCAATACGCTCCCATTACTCCCCTGCATTTCTACCGCATATATTTGGTCTGGACGCAGCAAAGCATTTGATAAAAGATTAGTGGAATGTGATACAAAAAACAATTGTGTATTAGTTCCCTCATTCATAATATACCTTACTATTAATTCCTCCAGTTTATTGTGAAATCCACTACTAAACTCATCAATAATTAATAATCCTCCATTTTTAACAGAATGCAAAATAGAAGGAAGCATATTTATAAGAGTTATATTCCCCGTTGATTCCCAAAAAAGGGGAATGGGTACGCTGATATCATCCCTTTCCAAAAATACCGTCTTTTCTTCATCATCTGTTTGATACGTAATACTATTTTTCTTAATCTCTTTTTCATATTTGATTGAGTACTTAAAATTATTACTTATAAAAAAGTCATTTACTTCTTTTACACCATATTTATCAAAATATTTTTTTAATAGTAACAACTCTCCATTATAAGTAATGATATTACGAGTATACGCATTAACAAAAATAGATTTCTTTAAAAACTCAAACCAACTGATTAAAATTTTGTTTCCTTCAAATCTGGTATTAAAATATACCCTTTTTAAAAACAATAAAGATTTATCCACTTGATGAATACTAAATTCACTGCCAAAATTTAATTCAGCATTTTCACCAATTCGCTTAATTACCTGTATACCGTCAACCAATAATTCCTCTTTCAAAATATCATCTTTTTTAAAAGTAAAACCATATTCAATCTCATGCTTTTCTATTTCAAATTCATATTTCAGACTGGTATTATCTTTTAACGCAAACAAACATTGATAAATAACCAAATCAAAATCCTTATCCTTAAAAAGAATATCCAATAATAAAACAATAGGTTCAATAGCAGTTGTCTTTCCCGATGCATTATCACCTACATAAAGAATTCCTTTTAATAACTTATCTTTGGTATTTTGCTCAAGCAATTTATAATTGGTTCTTCTAAAATCAAAAACTGTTTCATTTCTAAAACACTTAAAATTCTTAACAATAACTCTTTTTAACATTTTGACTTACCTCGACACTTTTTTACGCTTTACCTTCATTTCCTCGTAATTTTTTTACATTTTTATCATATCATGCCTATCTTCCTTTTTCAACACTATTTATTATGCATTTTCATCTGTTTTTTATCTGTATAATATTTATATAGCTATCTTATATCTGGTAATAATAATCGGCTTATAAATCATTAGTTATACACTATCCCTTCAAAGATATGCAGATAACCTTGTAAAATATCCTTTACCGGCAAACTTGAAATTCACTCTGGCAAGCTTTCGCTGACACACAACTTCCCCCAGCCGACTCTTTCATTTGGATAGTATCTTTCTCCCCGCATAGGCTGGGCACCCCGGCGCAGATATGCCTTCACCTTCTCCCCGTAAAGGAAGGGATCGTTCCCCCGTACAATCCCCCACTCCATGAGCAGGGCCGCGCCGCCTGAGACGATGGGCGTGGCAAAGGAGGTGCCGGTGACGGGAGTGTAGCCGCCGTAGAGATCCGGTGCCAGAATCCCCACTCCCGGAGCCACCAGGTCCGGCTTTGCCAGGCCCGCCGTCACTACCCCCAGTGTCCTGTCCGGGTCGGCATACCCCCTGCCGGAAAAATCCGCATAGGCATTGTAGGTGCTGTCATAGGCGCCCACGGTGATGACCTTCGCCGCCGTAGAGGGAATGGTCAGTGTCACCTGGGGGGTGGATTCAAAAAAGCCCGTTCCGCTGTTTCGCACTGCCCCCGACGGCAGATAGAAATAGTATCTCCCGGTGACCACCCTCACCGGCTCCAGCAGGAAGGTCCATACACCGGAGTTAATGTAGGGCCGCTCTGTTGGCAGGAACTCCAGATAAATCTCCTGAGCTGCCGAGTAAGGTGAAGGCTCCCCAAAAAACACAAAAATGTCCGTCTGTTCCAGTCTGAGGGTGTATCTTCCGCCCTGAGTCACGGCGG
>JAFLTH010000162.1 GCA_022510525.1 Lachnospiraceae bacterium
TTTCATCCATAGATAAATTCCTTGTGAGCTGATGGACGATAGTGGCTACCATCTCCAGATGTGCCAGCTCTTCAGTTCCTACATTGGATGCGATATTGCACATCTGAAAAAACAAGCATTTATGACACATCACCGAAATAATACTAATGAAAGCAGAAGTGGCGGGATTGCTCCCGCCATTTCCTAACAATTCACGAAAGTGATATTTGTAGACTTAATATTTTTTAATTTTTCTTACAAGTTCATATTGATATGTCTTAAAATATTTATTCCAGAATCCTCGTGCATTTGGATTGGCAGTTCCGTGTCCAACCCATAGATATCTGGTACCCTTTTGCTTTTCATAATTCATAACATAATGAAGCAAATCTTTAGAGAGAGCGCTTCCTCTGTATTCCGGAATTACATAAACTTCCCCTACATTTACCGATTTGGTGTTTTGAAAAGCAAACATATCTGACTCACTATTACTTTCTATTATTCCAATTATTTTATTTTCCTGCGAGAGCGCGATATGAAGATTTGTCTCTGAATCCATAAAAAACTCTTTATATACCTGCTCTGTAAATTCATAGCCTGGATAAAAAACAGGTGCTTGTTTCAAGTGTTTTATTATTGCGTATGTAAGTTCCCATATTTCATCCCAAAGTTTCTCAATTTCATCTTTCGACAATGTCCTAATCGTATAGGCATCGTTAAAATGGTAAGGATAATCAGTAATTTCAAGTCTGCCTTGTTCATAAATATAACCAAACTGCAGCATTGAAAATAGTTTTAATGTTTCATAATCATGAGCATACAGATTTATTTGAAATTCTACATCGCCATTATTTATCACTTCGTCTGACAGCTTGCAGAATAGTTTTGACATTATCTTTTCTGATGAAGCATAATACCCATACACAGGCACATTGCAAGTTTGAATTCCGTCTTTACTCCATAAAGAATAGTATAGAATACCTTGCTCATTGACTCCGTCATCAATGTAAATGCTGTTCATATCAGATAATTTACTACTTATCTTTTCTGTAAATATTTCAAACGGAATGTCTTCTAATACTAGGTTATTCGAACGTTCCAACATATATTTTTCATACAATTTCTCAATCATGATTATCATCCAACTTATTATATAATCACATTATATTGAATTGATGCTCTGACAAACTAAAAGTTGTTCTATAAACTACATTTTAATTACTCAACTTTCCCACCAGCGTAGCTGGCGCTAAAGCTTGAATTATCAAGCAAAAATAACTAAATAAATGGTGCATTGACATTAAAATAGCACCTAATCTTTGGTATAATAAGATTACCACATCTAATAAACAATTAAGAAGAGGTGCTAATCTTATGATATACCAAAATACTGAAATTGAAAATACCCAGAATAAATTTTCTGACGCAATCAGGGAACTCCAGATCGGCAAGCTGCTTCGCAGCTCAAATATCACTAAAAATTGCGGCATCCCTGCCTTTGAGGTATTTCAATTCCTCCTACTGTTAGTATTTCAGGGATAGAATTTATTCCGTTTCCTGAATTCTAAACATAAAGACCAAGCTGTTTCAAAAATACCTATTACCGTTTCCTTAATGAAACTTCCTATAACTGGAAGAAATTTCTTCTGCTTTTGGCGGCAAAAGTTATTTCTGTCTTCGATAAGCTTACCAGACCTGAACGCATCAAGGTGCTTGTTCTGGATGATTCGGTCATCAAACGCAACCGCAGCAAAGCAGTTGAACTTCTTGCCAGGGTCTATGACCATGTGGAGCATAAGTTTCAGAAAGGATTTACCCTTTTGACCCTTGGCTGGTCGGATGGTTACAGTTTTATTCCTGTTGCTTTCAACATGCTTTCTTCTGCAAAGCAGGAGAACCGCTATCAGGAAGTTTCTGGCAAGGTAGACCACCGTACTAATGGTTACAAAGCCAGAAAAGAAAGCCTAATGTCAAAGACGGATGCTGCTGTCCTTCTGATCCGGAGGGCATTGGATTTTGGCATTGCAGCGGACTACGTTCTCATGGACACATGGTTTACTACAGAGCCGATGCTGAAAGCCATCCTGGAAGAAGGCCTTCATGTGATCGGAATGGTAAAACAACTGAAACAGGTATATTTCTATCGCGGCAAAGCATATACACTGCCGCAACTACAGAAATTCGTAAAGAATGAAAACGCGGACAGCATCTTCGGCTCTCTTGTGGTAACAACGAAGAACGGGATTCCTGTAAAACTTGTATTTGTCCGAAACCGCAACAAGAAGAGCGAATGCCTGTACCTGCTCAGCACGGACTGCAGTCTCACCTGTACGGAGATTGTGCGTGTCTACGGAAACAGATGGTCCATAGAATGTTTCTTCAAAGCATGTAAATCATTGATGAAACTGGGCACTGAATTTCAGAGCCGCAGTTATGATGCCATGGTCAGTCATACCACAATCGTATTCACCAGATATATCCTTCTGGAATGGATACGAAGAAATGAGAATGACCAGAAGACTTATGGCGAATTATTCTACATGTTCTGCGATGATATACAGGACATGGACCTGACCAATGCATTACAGAGCCTGATGGCTCTGTTTGTAGATACAGTAACAAAAATCT
The DNA here is from genome assembly GCA_022510525.1 of Lachnospiraceae bacterium. Taxonomy (GTDB): domain Bacteria; phylum Bacillota; class Clostridia; order Lachnospirales; family Lachnospiraceae; genus UBA3282. The sequence continues at coordinate 2,608 of JAFLTH010000162.1, forward strand.
CAACCGAGATCACAGATCTGGTCAAAAGTAAAGTGACCGATTGGATAATGTCCCAGGCCTCGTTTATTCAGGCCTTATTCAAAGATTTCTGCTGGGAAAGTTGAGTTATTATAAAACAAACCCCCCTTTTTTCAATTCATTTATTTTATCCATATTTCAGCTTTATATATACTATGATTTAATAATCTCCATTTTTCATAGCAAAGATTATTGTGTTGGTACCGAAATAGCCCATCTGAAAAGTACCATAAAATGGGCACATCATCAGATTGCTATTTTTTTATGTGAATACTGTCTCTCTCTGTATAGCAACTGGGATCAAGATAATCCGTATAATTGTTTTGAGCCAGATTTTTGAGAGTATCATCATTCAGAAGAATGATATTGACTGTACCATACATTTGTTTCTCTTCAAAGATTTGTTTCATAGATGAAACGAAGGTTCCAAACTGCTCGCTGGACATAATGCTTCCATCGATAAAGATTAAAGAAATTCCTTCAACATTTCCCACAAGCTGCTCTTCTGTGTCTGGGACAGAAGTCAATGTGGTTTTCGTGACTTCTACAAATACTTTTACATTTTCAGAAGACAAAGCGTCTTTTGCCAGTGACAATACCAGTTCCGAATATCCTGCTCTAAGTGCAACATTCATGTAGTCATCCGTAAGAGTGCCGTCTGAAGACCTTGTAATTGAAAAACTATCTATGGATGCCGTTCCGCCGGCAGGGTAGGCAATCAACGTTTCAGATTCCAAGACGTTTGCCTGGATATAACCGGCATAGCAAAATTCCATACCATATTTTGTTTCTATAGCTTCCAGCATTTCTTCAATAGCTACGATCGCAGCTTTTTGCGTTCTATTTAACTCCTCATAATCTGTAGGTAATCCTTCTTCTGCTAGAATGCTTTTCTGCCGCTCATTAAGCGTAACTTTGGAATCAATATTGTTAGGTGATTTTGTGTTGTTTATCGTACACCCGCATATTCCCATCATCAATATAGTTATAATTACTATTATTCTAAGGTCAAATTTCTTTTTCATAATACTCCTTCGTTATGCCGAAAAATTTAGTAAAATCGTTATCTGAATATACAAAAGAACCCTTGGCTTTTTTTACTGCTGTTTCTGTCTTATTAATAAGCACCGCAGGCTATTAGAGATATCTTCGAAGCAAATTTCTGTATCATTTGTTAAAACAATATATGTAGCCAGCGATTCTCCTTCCATGACAAAAACTATATCTTATACTAACGCCACTTAACAATAATATCGAATTGCGAATTCGATAAGAGTGAGTCATCGTACATAAATTGCCAAAATAATTCCGTATTGTTGATGAGATCATCCACAGTGATAGGATATTCAAGACTGCCGATATCATCGGTATTTTGATTAAATACCTTATTATCTTCCTCCCCATCACAGGATATGCTTCTGTCAATGCTATCGCCACCGAGTCAAGGTTCTGTAGGCAGATCGCGATATAGCATTGTGTAAAATTTGCCATAATGACTCCGTCTTATTGATGAGATCATCCAGTGTGATAGGATATTCTAGTTCATACGCATCTAACTTGTCAGTTAAATTTTCCATTTCAATGTATAGATTTAATACTTCCAGCCGTTTTATGGTCGTTTCTGTAGCATAGGCATAAACATCTCTCTCCCCAATTTCCCCTCTCTCGATTGCGGCATCCGCCAGTTCCTCTTCTGCATAAAAAAATACATTGTCATATGTTTCTTTCTTATCCAACATATCCCTTGCGATATCCTTCAAGTATGGACCTCCAAACATTCCAAAATCTATGGCAATATCTACTTTGTGATATAAGAACATTTGTTCTTCCTCATTTACTACTTCATTCTTCTCTGTACTACAGCTCCCCAGCATAAGACAAAGCAAACATAATATTCCTATTTTCAAAATATATTTTTTCATAAACTTATTTATCTCCCGTTCCAACTCCAAACCAGTTTTTCTTAAACTGATATGTAAGCAAATTTGTATCCTACCTGCTTAAAAAGTATATAATCAAATTAATGTTTTTGTCAATTATTTTGCACTGAAACCTACTGCTTGAACCTACTGCTCATCTTGAAAAATGCGTCTAAGCCTTTTCCAAAAATATCATAGTTATCCGGAATGAATATATAGTTCTATGATAAAAAGGGAGTGTTGCAAAATAACTATTTCATAGTTATGGAGCGATGCTCCTTCTC
>JAFLTH010000163.1 GCA_022510525.1 Lachnospiraceae bacterium
AGGCTCTGCTGTGCATGGATGCACATCAGAGCCGACCCGGGAGCTTCGGTAAAGGGAATCGCACTATTAGAAAACGCCCAACCGAAATCCTGCTGTCAAAAGTTGTCCGTGCATCCTGCCGACCCTTCCTAACCCCCCTAACTAAATGACATTGTACGCTGAACTCGCCCAAAACCTATTTATCCTCTGACTGTGACTACAAAATCAAATACATCTTCCTTAAGCTTTTCCGATGATGCAGTTATCCTCAATTTTCCTTCCGCTACCGCTTTGACCAAAACTTGACATTTCCCGTTGAACGCACGGCGTTCGGGGATTTTCTCGCTGTCGTGGTCGCCTGGATTTCCATTGCCCGTTCCAAGAAACACGCCCGGACCGACGATATCAAAATGAATCTTATGATCAGCCGTCGGAACAGTATCACCGTTTATGTCAACTATATCTACATTGATGATCGCCGTATCACCAACGGCAACCTTATCTTTGTATGTACTGAGCCTTATCCCGTACGGTTTGCCGGTAGTTTTTACAATATCCTCTGTGGTATACTGTCCGTCTCTATAGCCTACAGCCTTTAACTCACCGGGCTGGTAAGCCACATTTTCCCAAGTGAGATACCAGTTCTTTTGCGTCCTTTTTCTTCCGCAGCTCTTACCGTTTACAAATAGTTCCACTTCTTCAAGATTACTGTAGCAGTATACGTTTATGGGCTCGCCGATTTTGCCTTCGTGATTCCAATGTGGTAAAATGTGAAGCACATCTTCATTCTGCCACCAGCTTTTGTAATAATAATAGTTGTCCTTTTCAAAGCCACAATAATCAAAAATACCAAACTGTGAATACACTGCCGGATATTGAAGCGGAGTTGGCTCGCCGCGGTAATCAAAACCGGTCCAAAGGAAAATCCCTGCCAGGTACGGACGTTCCGCAAAATATTTCCATTCGTCCTCACCCATATTCTTTTTTACCGCTTTCCGTTTATTGGCGACCTTTTCCCCATTATTCTCATCAAGTATATAATATTGTCCAGCGCTCTCGTCCGTACTGTAACAGCCCCGCGTACCACTGTTGGATGACGCTTCCGTTATTATAATCGGCTGTCTCGGCATCCGTTCGTGATAATCATCCCAAGCAGTGGGGCAGTAATTAAATCCCATAACGTCAAGATTTTTTGTTACTTCCACATATTTTTCGGCAGTATCATATCGCTGTTCACCATCCCAGCATACAACAGCCGATGTAATGGAGCGCGTGGGGTCAAGCTTCCTTATCTCCGCCATCATGGTTTGTGTCGTTCTTGCCGTTTCAGGGCGGTGCTGAGAAAATATTTCCTCATTGCCAATACCCCATAGGAATATTGACGGGTGATTTCTGTCACGCTTCACCATCGCTTTTAAGCACTCAATATCCTCCGGTGCGCTTGACATTCGTCTCGTCTCCTCAAACACAAGCATGCCGAGTCTGTCGCATATGTCAAGCAGTTCAGGCGAAGCGGGATAATGGGCGATTCTCAAAGCGTTTGCACCCATACTTTTCATTTTTACTATTCTATATTCGTTCACGCTGTCTGGTATACCGATTCCCACACCCGCATGGTCGTGATGGCAGCATAGTCCTTTTATCCGAATATTTTTTCCATTCAGATAAAATCCGCTGTCATAATCAAATTTCATATCCCTAATACCGAAATCTACCATATAATCATCGCAGACGGTTTCCCCCAAATAAAGACGAATGACCGCACTGTAGAGATACGGATTATCTAAATCCCACAAAATGATATCTTCAAGCGCAAGTTCGCCCGAGTATTCCATATTGTCCCATTCCTTTATAGGCGCCATATACCCCCCAGCAAGCTGACAGGGCGTCAAGCTTACATCACTTTTTGACACCTTGGCATTCGGCCTATGTTCCACTCCGGTCAGTGTTGAGCACGCATTTCCATCCTGATTTCTGATCTCAACCTCTACCCGTACCAGTTTTTCCTCAAAATATCTGTTTCGTATATTCGCGCTGATTTTAACGGTCGCTGTCCTGTTCTCTAAATCCGGCTTTGCCTGAACAGATACGCCCCAGGGTTCTATATGTACGCTGTCAACTACCTCAAGATGCACATGTCGGTATATTCCGCCGCCTTCGTACCACCAGCCTTCACGCTCAGTCGCATCCACCCGCATGGCAACAATATTCTCGCCGCCGATATTTATAAAGTCAGTGATATCATAATAAAATCCTGTATAGCCACTGGCACAGGTTCCCACAAAATACTGATTTATGTAGAGTGTACTGTTACGGTATACGCCATCAAAATAAAGATACACACGCTTATTGTCCAAGTCGCTGTCAATTGTGAATTTCTTTCTGTACCATGCGATACCGCCTTCCAAGCATCCTCCGGCAAACAACCTGCTGCCTATGCTCTCCATCTCAGGAATATCTCTCATTTCCGCGCTGTCAGAGTTTTGAAAGCAGTATTCCTTTTCCGAAATAAAATCATGGGGCAAATCCACAGTACGCCACTTTGAATCGTCAAAATCAACCGCAGGTACTCCTGTTGAATATGCACGCGCTTTCGCACCGCCCCAACCGTCGGTATTTTTTTGCGGAGATAAATCTCCCAAACAAAATTTCCAGCCATTGTCAAAATGAATGATCTCTCTCATTTTAATTGGATTACTATTCCTTTCTCCCCGATTCTACCGGGCTATTTCATCTACAATGCCTCTTTCAGCATAAAATAAACATCCATCACACTATCAAACGCAGAACATATACAATCAAGAATTTCCCGCTCATAAAAACTTATATTAAGCGGTTCCGCATGAATAAAAGATATACGTTTACGCTCTAACCAGTCTTGCAGTATAGCATTTTCATCAGTAAACTCCCGTTTTTTGTATTTTTCTCCTTGCAATTCCAGAAAATCTGACTTATTGAATTCTTCAATTACTTTTGTTGCAAATTTTCTGTTATCCAATATGTAATTTCTGATTCTCTCCATGCCCCTTGCATCCATATTATAAATATTCAACCCATATTTATATCCATCCAATGATGCATCGAAAAAGAATCCCAACGCATTTTTCCTGTCAGGCTTATCCAGCTTAAAACGAATATAGAAATATTCTTTTACAGGCGTTTCCTGGCAAAAACGCGCATCATTATACACAGAAGAAAGACACCTTCTTTTGTTATTCAACAGATCCCTGTCCCACTTACTAAAATAGTTATATAGCTCCATATACAATTCATCCAGAGGATATTTGACCCCTTCTAAATATAATATTGCATTCTCACTATATATCTTTTTACTGTTTTCTTTTCTAAGTACTTCATAATACTTTATTGTTGAATTATTAAATCCCTGAAACATAATATCTTCTTCCTATTCGCTGATTATTTCCAATTCATTCTGAAAATCTCAAATCGCAAGAGCGCATGTATTTGTCAATTGGTTTCATTTATCCTGCTTTTATAAAAACAACCATTCTTTTAAATGCCTTAATATATCGCCATTTTTTAATTCCATAAGCGATGCATTTGCCCAAGACGGGAAATCCTCTCGCTTACAAGCTAAAAACAGTGTGACAAGGGGAGCTATAAAGGCATCTGCTTTTATCTGTTCCTCGGCAATATCGTTCCCATATTCTTCCAGAAAAGCATCTGCTGCCTCGTGTGAAAGCGAGCCCGTCACATTGCGAATATCTCCGTAGGCAATTCCCTTACCAAGCAAATTGTAATCAAACATGAAAGCTTTTTTATGATCCTTTGACACAATGAGATTGGTCCAGTAAAAATCATTGTAAGTCAGAGTTCGCGGCAACGCATCAATTCGGCTGCGGATTATGTTAAAATGTTCCCTTATCACCCTCCATAAATCCCTGTCCTTCGTATCCGTTCTTTCCGCCACAAGCTCCAGATTCGTCAAGGTGATTAGCTCCAATTCATCATACATCGGTATCCGTTTATCCGCAAGGAAGGTTCTGCCCTTTGTATGTAACTCTCTGTACCATTTTGCAATGGCTCTTGCTACCTGTGGATCACTTAGGTCGTTTTCCATGCCAAGCCAGTATTCGCTGCTTGCCTCCACATCAGGCAAAAGGATAGCGTTTTGAGTAGAACCGAGAAGAGGCAGCGTCGGGATACCTAGCGAGGACAAAATCTGATAATTTTCAATCTCCCGCACATCATCCTGTTTCTCAAACACCTTTAGAACAAGACTCTTACCTTCCGATTTCACTCGATACAGAGAGATTCCAGCTTTGGCGCGAATCAAAGAATAAATAGGATTGCGTAAGCCCAATTCAGACTCCGCAACGAAACCAGCCTCCCGTGTTAAATTATCAACAATACTATGGCCTGCGGGTGTTTCATTACTGATGCTGATATTCAATGTTTACTATCTCCTTGTAATATGAGCATCTATGGTAAATGCTATATGCCCTTTCTGTTTTTAGTAATGTATCCGTATTAAATAGCATATCACATCTTTTTCTCAACCTACAAGATTTTCTCATAAAATCTAAAAATTTAAAAATTATTAAAATGGCGATTGTTCTTACAGCATTCGAAAAGCTGTAAGAACAATCGCTTTTTATATTGCGATTTGTCACAGGGTGTAGTTGGCGGCTATGCCCCGCACTTTTTCACCCACTCTGCCCACCATGGATCGCCCTTGATTTCTTTCTCCACCTGGCTGTAATCCGGATTGCACCACATGGGCCAATCCTCCGGCAATGTTCTTGC
>JAFLTH010000164.1 GCA_022510525.1 Lachnospiraceae bacterium
ACAGCAGAGAGTAGCCGTAGCTAGAGCGCTTTCAAAAAAACCGAAGGTACTTTTCTTAGATGAACCTACCGGTGCCTTGGATGAAGCCACAGGCAGACAGATATTGGACTACATATCCAAGCTGAGGGAAGAATTTCATTTTACAATCATCATGGTGACGCACAATGACCATATTGCAGAGATGGCGAACACGGTTATCCATATGAACAGCGGTAATATTGTGGACGTTCGACATAACGATGCACCTAAGGGTGCATATGAGATTGAGTGGTAGACGAAAAGACAGAGAAGTGAAGTCATATGTTGCATCAGATTCGTGGCAGATTGTGCCGGAAAAGGAGATTAGTTTAAAATGATTGGAAAGAAAAACGGTATTCGCCTGGCGAGTATATCCATCGTAACCTTCTGTGCGGTTTTTGTCTGTACATTATTCCTTAACTATAATATGGACTTTATGGGAATCAAAGATGAAATTGATTCTCCGCAGGCACTTATCCTGTATGATGCGCAGGTTATGACGGGAAAGGTTACAAGCGGGGTAAGCGGCGGAAGTCTTCTTGTTACTTCTGCGGTAATGCTGCTTTTTTATATTAAGAATCATATCGATATGCATAAGAAAGAGCTGGGTATCATGAAGGCTCTCGGATATTCCGAGTTTCGGATTGCGCTGCAGTTTTGGACGTTTGCTCTTAGCGTATTTGCAGGAGCGGCATTAGGATTTGGAGGCGCATTTCTGATGATGCCTACTTTTTATGAAACACAGCTTGGTGAAGGAGTTTTTCCTGATGTCGAAATTACTTTTCACCCGCAACTTGCGGTGGCAATGGTAGTGCTTCCGACGGTTTTCTTCGGAGTGCTGTCGGTGGTGTACGCATATCTGAAACTGAGAATGCCGACCGTGGATTTGCTGAAAGAGCGATTGTCTTCGGGCAGAAAACCGCGGGAAAAGGCATTGGTTTTCTTTGCTATATTCGGCGCCTTTTGCTATTCGGCGATGGTGCAGATGTCGAGCCGGATGAATGAATTTTCAAAGGGACTGATGGTGTTGATGATTTTTGTCATCGGTATCATATTGGCAGGGATAACGCTTCTGATGGCTTTGACTACGGTGGTAAAGCGCAATACGAAAAATATTGCCATGATGCGTGTGTTGGGTTACAGTTTTGCCGAGTGCCGGAAAGCGGTCTTAAGCAAATATCGTGTGTTTGCTTATATCGGATTTGTACTTGGTACATTGTATCAGCATCTGCTGTTAAAGATTATGATCAATATTGTTTTTCAGGATGTGGAAGGCGTGCCGGATTATAATTTTAATAGGTTAAATTGTTTTTATGTGTTAATTTCATTCGCGATTTTGTATGAGGTTATTTTATACGGATACGGAAGAAGAATTAGGAAGGTTTCCGTGAAAGAAGTTATGTTGGAGTAGGGATGCAATTCTTACTAAGTCATATCCATATATGTGAGATAATAAAGTGTAAGCATGAAAGCAGAGTGAACAGACAATTTGTATGGCTGGTGGTAATTGTTTGTGTACTGACGCTTATAATAGTTGTTGTAGCGTTGGTTGGTTTAAGCTCTATTGTATTTTCAATGTAATTACCAATATTCACTTACTTTATGCAGAGTTATTTCGCTATCATTATATCTTATTTCAAAAAGTGCAACCTTCTTAATATCTGCACTGTCTTCAAACATATTGTCGAAATTCTTGGCAAATGTTTCATCGGTACCATTGAGAAATACATGGGTATATCCGCCATCCTTCAGTTCCTCCGCCCATTGATCCGAGGAATGGTTCTCACCAAAGCTAAAGTTTCCGGTTGGTTGTACCTGATAAGGCGTTAATGCGTAGCGGCAGACCCAGTACCAAAACCCCGAATCTTGCTGATGTACAAAGAACACCTTCAGATTATCTGTTTCGTAGCTGTCCAAAGTTTCCTTTACATTCTGAAAGCGATAGTCCAGAGGATATTCTTTATAAACATCCAATGTAATGGGAGTTGCGGTAATAATAGCCGAATATATAGGAAGATAGCCACATAAAATAAATACAAGTGCTATAATTCCAACACCCCATCTCATTCTTTCTTTAAGGCAGTCAAATAAAAGAACCATTATTACTGCGCAGCAGCATATAAGCCAGGTTCCCATATATCGGCCCAATGAGGCTGTTGTCAAGGCTTCATTCTCGGAATAAGTGAAAAGATACAATATTAATAGTGTCAAAGCATAAATCGGGAAACCAATTAAGGTTCCACATATACAAATGCGGGTTTTTATTTTGTGTTCCTTTAACTCATTTTTGCCCGTGATGCGGCAATACCATATGCCGCCAATAATGAGCAACATTAGCCAGAACAGACAACTGGGAGCGTATAATCCTCCTTCCGTTACGGGTTCTTTTGCAAAAGTTTTCCAGAAATTATATATTACCTGATAGCGGTAAGCGGGAGCCTGTCCGGCAAGCAATTCCCGAATCGCTTCAAAGGTCACGCCTGATGTATTCCATGCTTCAGCCGTTTTAGATATTTTTAGATAGATATCCCAAGAATATTTTCCCAGAATAACGGACATTCCCATAATTGCAGGAAGATACAAGGCATCTTTAAAATTTTTTCCTGCCAGCTTTGCCCGCAGGATTTCTCCGACCAGAATAATCAGCAGTGCAATCGTACATAATCCGACCCCGGAGGCTTTGGTCAAGCATATCACCATAGTCATCAGACATATTGTTACATTCCGCCATCGTGTATTTTCATACAGAGCATACGCAATGAAAAGCAGAGCAGCCTGTACACCAAGCAGACAGTCTACATATGTTATGTCATATGCCCGATACCAGCCCAATAGCGGTAATTGAATCATGCATAGTCCCATTATCACTGCTTTAGGCCATTCCTTTTTTTTAGTAATAATACAAAAGTATGGACTCATATATGCTAAATAGAGTGCATGATAGGCCAGATAACTTTTACCTTCCACATAAGTGCTTCCAAATCGTTGTGAAAACCAAGCAAAAATGGAAGCCGCCGGAGGATAGCCTTTAAAACTTGTAGTTGAATTCTCAAGATTTGCAAAGTCGTTCAGATACCAGAAATTCTTGATTACTGTGCCCCAATGGGAAAATTCATCCCAGGAGTTGATTTTTATTCGCATAGTCCAGGGCAGCATTACAAATATCGATACAGTAAAGAAAAAGAAGCCGGGTGTAAAAACATAGGTAAAAATATCCTGACGCAGCGTTTTTCTTTTATATATCAGGCATAAAATTCCTCCAACGGGTACGGTGAGCAAGGCTATCAGGAAACCCGGAAGAAAACTGCCGATCAACCCACTGATATAAATAATTAAGATGATATAGCAGATACAACAGGGCAATGCATGCTCAAATCTTCCTTTAAATAGAATAGCCGTGATTGCTGAAAATGTAATTAAGAATAGTAGAAATGCGTAGATACTCATCTTTCATCCCTCATTGAAAATATTACACTGATTTTTCGCTAAACACAAAACATCTCTGGATTTGGTAGCTAATAAAAAATAAAACCGTATCTACTATAGCCTTACATAATGTTTTGGGTAATGGTAAAAGTAAGAAAAATATGGATACTAAGGCAGCTGAACAGATGGCTTGTATAATGCACAATCCGTAATAGCGCCAAATGGTCTGTTTGATATTTCCTTGTGACTCAAATACAATTTTGCGGTTTACCGAATAATTGTAGAGAGAAGATACCAGTCTGGCGAATGCCGTTGCAATCCAAATTCCTGTGGTTCCCGGCATCTGTTTGGACAGCAGATAAAACAGCAGAAGATCGATTGCGGATGCACTGAGGGCAGAAAAAAGATAACGAAAAAACTCTCCAAACAGAATCCGGTATATAATAACGGAATCTTGAAGAGGGCGAAAATGTGTTTCACTGTTATTATTCAGATATACAGTTTCGATTGGCAGTTCTTCTATGCGGATTTTTTTTCTCACAGCCTGAATAAGCATGGAAGTTTCATATTCAAACCGCTCACCCTTCAAAGTCAGAAATTCTTTCAGAACATGGGGGGGGGTAAACCCGCGCAGTCCGGTCTGAGTATCGTGAATTTTTTTCCCGTATAATAAAGCGAAGAGGAAACTGGTCATCTTATTTCCAAAGCTGCTTTTTAGCGGAACATGACTGCCATCAAAATTCCGCGTTCCCAAAAGAAGCAAGTCTTCACCTTGCGGGGTGTTCCTAATTATTTCATCCATCCGAAGCACATCTTTTACCAAATGTTGTCCATCGGAATCAACCGTAATGATCCCCTTGATGTCGGGGTTTTGCCCATACTGATTTAAAAATAAATTAAATCCATTTTTTAGGGCACGACCTTTACCATAGTTTATTGCATGTTTTATGACGATGCAACCCATATCTTGCAGTGCTTCAAAAATGGAGCTGCATTCTTCCCTGCTGCCATCATCTATAATAATAATATGGGAAAATCCATTTTGCATCAATTCCTGTACATATAGTCTGAGCTTATCATCCGGATTAAGCGCCGGAATTAAAATTACGCTTTGTTCCATTTGTAAACCATCCTTCAAAAATCTTCCAACCGATTTTAATATAGCATAACCATTTTTCCTTTTCAATAATAATGGAGCAGTGAATGATTTCCCTATATGCATTTCCCCCAATTTGTGATAACATTGATTATACTAGGCTAGGTATGTCCGAAT
>JAFLTH010000165.1 GCA_022510525.1 Lachnospiraceae bacterium
GAATGAGAATGATACGGTGGCTACTTACGAGCTGGGAATCGGTGATAATGATACGTTGTCGGCAATTGTGGCATCGCTGATTGACGCGGACATGCTCATTCTGTTGTCGGATATAGACGGACTTTATACGGATGATCCGAGAAAGAATCCGGATGCCAAGTATATTGAGGTAGTGGAGGCGCTGACAGAGGAATTGATGGAGATGGGTAAGGCATCAACGGGAAGCGATGCCGGTACCGGGGGCATGAACACTAAGCTGCAGGCGGCGAAGATTGCCAACAATATGGGTGTGGACATGGTGATTGCCAACAGTGCAGATATCAAGGTGATTCATCGGATTCTGGCGGGCCAGAATATCGGCACGCTGTTTCTTGCACATAAGGACGAGGGGTTTGATTTGCCGCTGTATGTGCAGCAGATGCATGACTAAGGCATGATGATTATTTATGTAGTTTACCCGTAAGAATTATCCATGTTATGGAGGATTGATATATGACCGTGGAAGAGATGACAAAGAGAATTAATGAGTTATATCATAAATCGCAAGCGGAGGGACTGACGGAGGCTGAGAAAGAGGAGCAGAAAGAATTGCGGCAGGCTTATGTTGCCAATGTGCGAGCGAATCTGAGGGGACAGCTTAATAATATTTCCATCGTTGAAAAGGACGGTTCTGTAACTGATTTAGGCAAGAAGTTCGGGAATAAGAAAGATGAATAAAAGAGAGATTCGTAAGAAAATTCTGGCGGTGCGTGATGCGATACCTGTGGCGGACAGAACGCTATATGATATGAAAATCAGAGAGATTGTTACGGGTATGGAAGAATATCGTGAAGCAGAGGCTATTCTTGCGTATGTGAGCTATAAGAGCGAAGTTGATACATTGATGCTGATTCGGCAGGCCTTAGCGGACGGGAAGTATGTGTTCGCACCGAGGGTGACGGGCAATGAGATGGAGTTTTGGCAGATTACGGCGATGGAAGATTTGCAGGAAGGATATCGAGGTATTCGAGAACCAATACAGAGCGTTTCTTTTCCTGACTGGGTAAAAGAAAGATGCAGCATCGCGGATGCAGATATTGTTACAGATAAAGAGAAAGGGTGTGCTTCGGAAGGCTGTAAAGTCATGATGTTAATGCCGGGAGTCGTTTTTGACAGGCAGAGGCATCGAATTGGTTATGGCGGTGGATTTTATGACAGATATCTTAACCGATTGTTGCAACTGTTAAAGCAAACAGCTTCTACAGACCAACCGATGCCGCACTCTGAACGCTTTACGCTGACGACAGCGGCATTGGCATACAGTTGTCAGGTCTTAGAGCAGATTCCGTGTGAGGAGCATGATGTGAAACCCGATATGTTGATTACGGAGCAGGGAATAACCATAAAGGAGAAAATGTAATGGAGTACTTGTTTAAGTATCTGCTTGAGTATCTGTTTGGCCTTTGTTGGTTTTTGTTCATTATATTCGGGATGATTTTTATGTTAAAAAAACATCATATTCCCATGTACAAGAACTATTGGAATGCCACAAATGGTATTGTTAATCATAATCCTACTTTGACAAAATTTGTTTACAAAGTTTATATGTCCAAAGAGGAAATTATAAGCTCATTAAAAATCATAAATGTTAAAGATGAACTGTCCTGTGCGTTTGATTTTGAAAGAAATATCATAATTTTTTCGGGATTAGAAATTTTCAAAAAAGAATTTTTTTATGAAATTCAAGAATGTGACGGATTCTCTATCCTAAAGTTAAGACAAGCTACTTTATATGGTTCGCCCAATTTTGTTTTTAAGATCAATCCTTTTATGGTAAGCAAGATTAATGCTGAAATTATCCCTTTTTCTCAATACGGTAATTGATACTGTACCTTGTTTGAGAAAATATTTCAATCCGGAAATTGCCAAGAAAATTTATTACGATAATTTGTCGGAGGAACTAAAATGTTATATCTAAGACCATATAAAAAAGAGGATGCAAAGACCATTATTTCATGGTGCGAGGATGAAACTACCTTTAGAAAATGGACATCAGATAGATATGATTCATACCCAATAACTGAAAAGGACATGAATTACAAATATTTTGATTGTAATGGTGACTGCGTTGAAGAGGATAATTTTTATCCAATGACTGCCTGTGACGAAAGCGGAATAGTAGGGCATTTTATTATGAGATATATTGACGGGTGTCATAATATTTTACGGATTGGTTTTGTAATTGTGGATGATAAAAAAAGAGGACATGGATATGGAAAGAGAATGATTCAACTTGCCATAGAATATGCTTTTAAGATTGCAGGAGCAGAGCAAGTGACAATCGGGGTATTTGAGAATAATATGCCTGCATATTATTGCTATAAAGCCGCAGGATTTCGTGATGTCAAATCAGAACAGGAAGAGATTTGTGAACTTTTCGGTGAAAAGTGGAGAGTCCTTGAATTGGAAGTAAATCGAAAAGAGTACACGTTATTGGAGAAATAGATTTAGTGGAGGGTGTATGTGCCAAATCGAAATTTGATTATTGGAGGTAAGACAATGGAAAAGTTGGAACTGCATATTCCTACATTAGATGAACTCTGGTTTCGCCAGAAAATGATTTCTAATCCCGAGACGATGTCCTATAATGCAAACCGGGATATTGATTATGAGGGCTATCACAAAGATACCGGCTGCATAGATTTTCCGGAATCAGAATGGGCTGAGTGGTATGAGTATTGGGTTGGTAACGAACCAGAACGTTTCTATGCCTATATCAAGCGCAACTCTGATGGTATGCGGGTTGGAGATATTAACTTCCACTATACACCGGATCAGGATTGGTGGGACATGGGCATTGTGATTTATTCTCCTTATCGGGGAAAAGGCTATGCAGTTCCGGCGTTACGCCTTATGCTGGAACATGCTTTTAGAGACTGCGGTGTAACAAGGCTTCATAATGATTTTGAGATTGAAAGACCTGCAAGCCTGAAAGTTCATTTAGCAGCGGGGTTTCGTGGCGCAGGCATTAAGAACGGTATCCAGCAAGTAGTTCTTACAAGAGAAGATTATCTGAGCAACAATTAAAGAAACTGTAAATAGTATCCTTATAAATTTGTGAGGCTGGACAAGAATATGAATACGAACGATACCATTCAGAAATATGTTGCATTATGTCGAAACCATGGTGTTGATATCCATATTGCGTTATCTTCTGGAGATAGTTGCAAGCAGAAGATAGAAGGAACTACAATAACACTGAATGCGGATATAATCCCGGAATCAGAGTTTGAAGAGTATTTGTCATATAATGTTAGGAAAGTACTAGTGCCGCAGTTAGTACTAACGACAGAACGTTTGATTTTGCGAAGGTTTCAACAAACAGACGCAAAGGACTGTTTTGGATTCTTAGGCGATAAACAATGTTGCTATAATGATGGTGGGTATGAGCCATTTGATGAAATGGATGAAGAATATTATGCACTCATGGATCGTTTTGCCAATCAGCCAATGCGAAAGATGATTGCACTACAGAGTACCGGCAAAGTTATTGGCACGGTTAATTTAATGGAAGCAAATGACCGCGTAGTGGGAACATATGAGATTGGATATGTCATCAGCCCCGATTATCAAAGAAAAGGATACGCCTTTGAAGCAGTATCAGCACTTTGCCGCAGCCTTTTTGATGAATTGCATTTGGACATGATTATTGCAGGTGCGATTGAAAACAACCAGCCATCCCATCGGCTGCTAAACAAGCTGGGATTTCAATATGAGGGAAGAAAGACAAAGTCCTTTTATCATCCTGAGTATGGAGCTACTGATTTGTTGTACTATGTAAAAGAAAGATAGGCAGGAACTACTATGTTGATAGAGACGGAGAGAATGATTGTCAGGGATTTTAGGAATGATGATGTATATGATTTACACGAAATTCTTGGTGATGCCGAAACGATGAAAAACTGTGAACCTGAATATCATTTTGAAAAGACGCAGAAATTTTTAGAAGAATTCTGCATTGAAAAAAGGGGTGCTGTCGCAGCCATCCTTAAAGACAGTAATAAAATGATTGGGTACATTCTTTTTAAGTCATGGGAAGAGAATGTTTATGAGATTGGCTGGATATTTAATAAAAAATATTGGCGGCAGGGATATGCATATGAGGCTTGCTCTGAACTGATGGCGTATGGATTTCGCGAAATGAATATCCATAAAATAGTCGCTGAGACGATAGATGTTCAGAAATCGGTTCGATTGATGAAAAAGCTTGGTATGAAATGTGAGGGTATCCAAAGGAGTCATACAAAAGATAACTTCGGGAATTGGGCGGATATCTATCTGTATGGGGAAATATATACGGATTGAGCCTTTGACAGGCGAAACATCCTGAGAATACAGAGATTTGAGGGGTTGACTAAAATTTTAATTTGTGAGGTAGTAGACGATGAAAAGAAGCCGATTATCATATGATGAGTGGAAATGTATTATTTCTAAAGATATATTTGGAAAAAGGGTAAACTCGGAACTGCTGAATGGTTATATTGGGC
>JAFLTH010000166.1 GCA_022510525.1 Lachnospiraceae bacterium
ATTGGGGTATCACGGCTTTTCTTGTAATTGCTGCGGGTATTCTTTTTTACTATATACTTTTTCACGGTGCAAGCTTGTCCAGTGGTCTCAGCAGTTTTATCGGAATTTCAATGCCGATTATCGATGGGTTTGTGTTGGCATATTTGATGACACCGGTCTTAAATAAAATTGAAAAATGTATTATTAAACCGTTGTATATGAAAGCTAAGCTACCCATGACACCCAAGAACAAACGCAGGATGAGGGGATTGTCGATTTTGGCAACGATAGTACTGATTTTAGTGGTACTCTATGAATTTTTCGGGCTGATTATTCCGGAAGTTGTGCGCAGTATCCAGAGCATTATTTTTCAGTTCCCCATTTATGTTAATAATCTCAGCAATTGGGCAATGGGGCTAATGAGAAACAACCCTGATCTGGAGGATGTTGTCAATGCGCTAATCGATCAATATTCATCTAAAATACTTGACTATGTAAACAGTAACCTGCTCCCATATATCAATGGTGTAATCAAAACCCTGTCATCAAGTGTGCTCGGCGTGTTTAAAGCAATGTGGAATTTGGTGATTGGATTTATTATTTCTATCTATGTACTTGGCAGCAAAGAAAAATTTGCGGGGCAGGCAAAGAAGATTGCATATGCTTTGTTTGATCGCAAGGCCGGCAATGAGGTAATTTCCAATTTCCGCTTTATCCACAGCACATTTATCGGATTTATCGGCGGAAAGATAGTAGATTCCATTATTATTGGGGTTATCTGCTTTATCTGCACGACGATTATCGGTACGCCTTACGCGATTTTAGTCAGTGTCATTATCGGTGTGACTAATGTGATTCCCTTCTTTGGTCCATGGATCGGAGGTGTGCCGAGTGCGCTTTTGGTTTTGATGGTAGATCCGATACAGGCATTGTATTTTGTAATTCTAATTATGGTTATTCAACAGTTTGACGGTAATATCCTTGGCCCCAAGATTTTAGGAGATTCTACCGGACTTTCCGGTTTCTGGGTGATTTTTGCCATTACGATATTCGGCGGATTGTTCGGTGTGCTTGGAATGGTTGTGGGCGTGCCTATTTTTGCAGTATTTTATGCGGCTGTCAAAGCGTCTGTCAACAGAATGCTTCAGAAAAAGAACCTGCCTACAGATTTAGGCCCATATCTGACGGTAGGACAGATTGATGAATCTATGAGCTTTACGGAGTACGTGCCTCCGGTTAAAAAGAAACGAAAGAAAGAAGAGGGCAGTAATAAAGTTTCCGATTCTGTAAAGACTGAGGAAAATAAATCATGAAAATTGTGTTTGTTCTGCCGGATATGCCGGGAGGCGGTTCTGAGCGTGTTGTGGCTATGCTGGCCAATGAATATGTAAAAAGAGGCTATGAGGTAGCAATTTTATTGTTTGCGGGAAGCCAAGTGGCGTATCCGCTGGACGAACGGATTGAAATCTGTATCGCCGGCAAAGCGTCGGGTGGAAATCCGTTTATTCAGATTAGTCGTCTATTTAAGATGAGACATTTTTTTAAGATGAATAAAGGCTGCTACATTTTTTCTTTTAGTGTTAATGGAAGTATTTTTTCTGTAATTGCAGCTGCGGGCATTTCCCATAGATTCCTTGTGTCCGAAAGGAATGATCCTTCCAGAGTTTCGGGACAGAAACTGCGTGACTGGGCGTATCGTAAAGCAGAAAAATTGGTTTTCCAGACGGAAGATATGAAACAATACTTTCCCGAGGATATTCAAAAGAAGTCTGTCATTATTCCTAATCCGATATCTTCGAATATGTCCGAACCATTTCAGGGAGAGCGCAAGAAGAAGATTGTATCTGTCGGAAGACTACACCCACAGAAAAATCATAAGCTGTTGCTTGATGCTTTTGCCGCATTTCATAAGGTGTATGCGGATTATGAGCTTCATATATTCGGCATTGGGGATTTGGAAGAGGCTTTGAAGCAGCAGGCAAAAGATTTAAAGATTGAAGAAAAAGTTGTTTTCAGGGGATTTTCATCTGATGTGCACCATGAAATATGGGATAGCGCCATGTTTGTGCTTTCTTCGGATTACGAGGGAATATCTAATTCTATGATAGAGGCACTGGCAATGGGTGTACCCGTTATTTCCACCGATTGTCCCGTGGGCGGATCAAGGATGTATATAGAGGACGGAGTGAATGGTATCCTTATACCGGTGAGAGATGATAAAGCATTGACGGAAGCTATGCTTCGAGTTGCAGGCGATTCCGACCTTGCGCGCAAATTTTCTGAAAATGGTGCAAAAATTAAAGCAAAGTATAGCTTAGAAAAAATTGCCGGTCGATTCCTTGAGGAAGCAGCAATTATTTAAACATTTTAGAGTATGAAAAAATTAGAGTAGATAATTGCGGAAGGGAATGAAAGTAAAATGTTAGAAAAGGTTCAGAAATTCATATATAAATATGATGGAATCATTTCATTTGCTATATCCTTTTTTTTGATTTTATTATTGGATGCCATAAGGATCATCACCTTTGATTCCGTTATGCCGTATATTATAGGCATTGGCTTGTGGGCAGTTTTATGGAACTTCTGTGACAACAATCATCCACGCCATTATACGATTTCATTTGTTCCGGCAGTTCTGATATGCGTTATGATATCTATTAATTTATGTGTTGAACGCTTTTTACAGTTTCCTTTTACTGTACCACATTTTTTTAAATTTATAGTAGTATGTGGACTTGTCTGCATAATAATCAGGTTTTTTAGTTTTAATTTTCCCTCGGTAAAACGTTTCAAAGCAGTACACATTGCAGGAAGTATTCTGTTCGGGCTTTTTTCCTGTGCAGGTAATTATGCTGTTCTTGAAAGCATTGCATCACCCATGACTTATCCGGTTCGTTTTCTGTTATTGTGCATCTTGTCTTTTTGTTCTTGGACAATACTGTTTTGCAGTGCACTAAATGCTTTTCATTCTGTTATAGAACGTATTGAGGTGTCCGGGAAGTCTCAGCCTAATCGTTTGGGATATATTTTAGTGTGGGGAATTTCATTTCTTGTCTGCATGTCTTGCTATCTGCCATATTTATTAACATATTACCCGGGAGTCATTGAATATGATTCCTGGCAACAGATTCAACAGGTCTTTGGCTCTCCCTACAGCAACCATCACCCGTGGCTTCATACGATGCTTATTAAAGCTGTTTATAATATAGGAATTGCTGTATTCCACAGTGAAAATCGTTCCATTGCTTTGTATTCATTATGTTCCATGGGCATGCTATCGGCATCCTTTGCAACAGCCATCTTATATCTTTATAACAGGAGAGTTAAAAGTTTTTGGCTGATTCTTATACTGGCTGTTAGTGCACTGTCCCCCATAAACGGCATTTTTTCCATCACCATGTGGAAGGATATCCCTTTTGCTTCTATGGTACTTTTTTTCATTATTCTTATCTGTCGATTGGAGGACTGCCTAGAGCAGCAGAAGAGTAGTGTAATTTATTGGATATTGTTTGTTCCAGTAAGTTTTTTGATGTGTTTCTTCAGAAGCAATGGACTGTATGTCTTTGTAGTGATGATTCCGGTCATGCTTTATGTTTTTTGGAATTGGAAAAAATCTTTAATATTGGCGATTACGGTTGTAATGGCTATGATTATTATATATAAAGGTCCTGTTTTTCGGTACTTTGAGGTGCAGAATGTAGATTTAATAGAATCCTTGTCTATTCCGGCACAACAAATTGCAGCTGTAATAAGCTACAACGGGAATATAGATGAAAAAGATGTGTCTTTATTGAATGAAGTCATAGATGTTGATAAAGTACCGAATGCATACCTGAATTCTATGGTATGCTCGGATTCAATTAAGGATTTGGTGCGAGAGACTGATAATCAGCAGTATATTTCCGACAACAAAGGTGAGTTTTTGTCTCTTTGGGTTCGGCTGGGTATTCATAATAAATACTACTATGTAAGAGCGTTTATTGAGGAAACCAGAGGATTTTGGTATCACAAAACCCAGGGTGGAATGTGGGCAACGCATTTATTTGAGGCTGTTGAGGGACTTGGAATACGTAGAGAATGCAAGCTTCCGAGCAACATGTCGGAGTTTATTCCCAATCTACTGAGTTGGAATAAAGTACATTTCTCCAAATATTTTAGTTGCGGATTATACATTTATGTTTTAATATTTTCTTTTATTGAAAGCATCCGCCAGAGAAAATCAAAATGGTTTGCAACAATTCCATTGATCGGAATATGGCTTACGCTGCTCATCGCAACTCCATATTTCTCAGACATTCGCTATATCTATGCAATCCATACGGCGCTGCCATATGTGATGTTGATTATTATGTTAAAAAATGGGTCTGAAAGTAAAGGTAGATAACATGTATATCACTTTAAAAAAGGAGAAATATTATTCGGCTGTACTTTTATGTATCAGCATTCTGTTTTATTTGTTTTTTGCAATATATGATGGCGCTGTTATATGTGTAGATTCTCCGAGTTATATTGATATGTATATATCGAGAGAACCTTTTTATT
>JAFLTH010000167.1 GCA_022510525.1 Lachnospiraceae bacterium
AACGTTTTTCTTTACACGCTTTTTTGTTACTTTTTTTGCAACTTTTTTAGCCATAATAAACTAACCTACTTTCTCCTAAAAATTATTTCTTCTTATTTGCAACCGTACGCTTGGGACCTTTTCTTGTTCTTGCATTGGTCTTAGTCTTCTGACCACGAACAGGAAGTCCTTTCCTATGACGGATTCCTCTGTAGCATCCGATTTCCTGAAGTCTCTTGATATTTAAGGCAATTTCTCTTCTCAAATCACCTTCTACCATATAATCTTTTTCGATTATCTCGGCAATTCTCTTAACCTCATCATCAGTCAATTCTCTGACACGAGTGTCAGGATTAACATTTGCTGCTGCCAGAATTTTGTTAGAACTTACTCTTCCGATACCATAGATATAGGTCAAACCAATCTCTACACGTTTCTCTCTGGGTAAGTCAACACCTGCAATACGAGCCATTTAAATTTCCTCCATTTTTCTGTACAGCTTAGGCTGTACTTCTGTTACTAATTGATTGAGACGAATTATTCGTCCAACCGGATCAAAGTCCGATCTTTCCAACACATGTGGTATCAAAAAGTAATCTCCTCTAGGCTCTTCCATCTATATTATAATCAGTATCATCTATGTATGAATGACACTGCAGCCGCTCATAATTAGTTGGACAAGAACCCCTGAACCGGGATTAACCTTGTACCTGCTTATGCTTTGGATTCTCACAAATTACTCTGATCTTGCCTTTTCTTTTAATGATTTTGCACTTTTCGCACATCGGTTTCACTGATGATCTAACCTTCATGTTAAACCCTCCTTTCAAAAAAGACCGAGTTACATTATATCATATAAAAAGCCCTATTTCAAGCCTTTTATTATCAATTATTGTAAATTTTACCTATTTATCTCTCCAGATTATCCTTCCTTTGGAAAGATCATAAGGAGACAGCTCCAAGGTCACCTTATCACCGGGTAAGATACGTATAAAATTCTGACGAAGCTTACCGCTTATATGGGCCAATACAACATGACCGTTTTCCAATTCCACCTGAAACATAGTATTGGGTAATTTTTCAATTACTGTTCCTTCAATTTCAATAACATCGGCTTTTGACATTTGCTACCTCCTTTAATTATCATTATCTGCCTTATATTTCTGAATAAATTTACGAATCATTATATCATCAACGGTGCCTGACTGAATCTGACCGGCCATATCTTTATCCGGACATTTTTTTATAATCTGAATATGCTTCTTATTCTTTCTTTTGGGTTTATCCAGGGTTCGAATCTTACCGTCAACTAAATATATATATTCGACTTCTTCTTTTATTATGACATAAACCGTATTCTTGTCATGTCCTGCCCTGGAAGTTGCCAACATTCCTGTCATT
This sequence comes from Lachnospiraceae bacterium, assembly GCA_022510525.1. Lineage (GTDB taxonomy): Bacteria > Bacillota > Clostridia > Lachnospirales > Lachnospiraceae > UBA3282. Next base: position 1,381 of record JAFLTH010000167.1, read on the forward strand.
TATACACCCCTTTTTCAGTCCAACTTTATCTTGGGAGCGTGAGGATTTCCGGTTCCGAGTCCGTAATAAGAATCGTATTTTCATAGTGCGCCGAATATTTACCGTCAGCAGTCACAACCGTCCATTCATCATCCAGCCACTCCACATCTCCGGTTCCCATATTTATCATGGGCTCCACTGCAAGGGTCATACCCGGCTGCAGTTTAGGTCCTCGCCTTTTCTGCCTGAAATTCGGAATCTGCGGATCTTCGTGCAGCTTGGTTCCTATTCCGTGTCCCACCAGAGCTCTCACTATCCCATAACCATAGGATGTAACATAATCATCTATAGCATTAGAAATATCATAAAGATGATATCCAGCTTTTGCCATTTTAATCCCTTCAAAAAAACTCTGTTTGGTGACTTTAATAAGATTTTCCGCTTCCGGGCTGATTTTTCCCACAGCATACGTTCTTGCAGCATCGGAATGATATCCTTTATAAATAAGTCCCGCATCCAGACTTACAATGTCACCCTCCTGCAAAATATGATCACTGCGGGGTATGCCGTGAACAACTTCGTCATTTACGGATACACAGATTGAAGCCGGATATCCGTTATAATTAAGGAAATTCGGAATACAACCATAGCTCTTTATCAGTTTTTCGCCAAGTTCGTCTATATCCTTGGTGGATATACCGGGGCGAATCGCCTTACCCAGCTCATCATGTACAATAGCAAGTATTCTGCCTGATTCACGCATCAAGTCTATTTCTCTGGCAGATTTAATTGTAACAGACATTTAAACACACCTTCTTATGATAAAATGGCAGTGATGGCGGCAAATACGTCTTTCATATCCTGCGTACCGTCAACTGTCTTAAGCACACCCTTTTTAGTATAGAAATCTATAAGCGGCTGTGTCTGTTTATGATAAACATCCAAACGATTCTTTACTGTTTCTTCCTTATCATCATCACGAAGTACCAGTTCTTTTCCACATCTGTCACATATTCCTTCTGTCTTCGGAGGAACATGTTCAATATGATAAGTAGCACCGCAGGCAAGACAGGCACGTCTTCCCGACATTCTTCTTATAATATTCTCATCCGGTACATCGACATTGATTGCATAATCAATCTTCTCACCAAGCTCATTTAAGGCATTGTCCAAAACTTCCGCCTGTGGAATAGTTCTCGGAAAACCGTCTAAAACATAACCATTTTTGCAATCATCCTTTGCAACCCTGTCAAGTAAAATCTTAACAGTCAGCTCATCCGGAACCAATGCTCCCTGATCCATATATTTCTTGGCTTCAATACCAAGTTCAGTACCGTTTTTTACATTTTCCCTGAAAATATCGCCCGTTGAAATATGAGGCACTTCAAACTTATCAGCAATCATCTGCGCCTGTGTACCTTTACCGGCTCCAGGTGCACCCAACATAATAATTTTCATAATTTCCTCCTTTACACAGCTTATACAATATTTCCCCTATAACTCAAGAAGAATCGCATATGCGATTCTTCTATACGAGACTTAGAAATTCTTAGGCGCCGCACCCATTGGTGCGACGTCTTAGAATTTCTTCTCGTATTAGTCGTTCAAAAATCCTTTATAATTACGAACCATCATCTGTGATTCAATCTGCTTAATTGTCTCTAAAACAACGCTCACGATAATGATTAAGCTTGTTCCGCCAAAGGATACGCTCGCATTAAAAACACCGTTAAAGAAATACGGAATTACACATACGATAGTAAGTCCTACCGCACCTATGAAAATAATGTAATTCAATATTCTGGTCAGATAATCACTGGTAGGTTTACCCGGACGTATACCGGGAATAAAACCGCCCTGCTTCTTCATATTTTCGGCAATCTCAAGCGGATTAAAGGTAATGGATGTATAAAAATAAGCAAAGAAAACAACCAGTAATATATATACAACCAAACCTATGGAATATATCGGCTGGTTAGGATTGCACCAGTAACTTGAATTTAATCCTCTCAATATTTCTGCCCATACACCGGTTCCACTCTTTACATTGAATAAGGAACAGATGATAATAGGAAGCTGCATCAGTGAAGATGCAAAGATAACGGGAATAACACCTGCCGTGTTAATCTTCAACGGAATACTTGAAGTCTGTCCTCCGACAGTCTTTCTTCCCTGTACCTTTTTGGCATACTGTACCGGAATCTTCCTTACACCGTCATTCAATACGATAACAAGGATTACCATTCCCACAATGATTCCAAGTATAATAACAGCAGCCACTACAGCTCTTGCAATTGGTTTATTAAATACAAACTGTTCAAACAAAGCCGCAATATCCTGAGGTATACGGGAAAGAATGTTGATGGTAAGAACAATGGAAATACCGTTTCCTACTCCACTTTCGGTAATTCTTTCACCAACCCACATAAGGAATGCACTTCCTGCAGTCAATGCTGCAATTACAGTAATAATATTGATTACATTGTAAGTCGCAAGCAAGCCCTGACGTCCGAAACCGATGGCCATAGCTGCCGACTCAATCAATGAAAGTGCAACGGTCACATATCTTGTAATAGATGCAATTTTCTTTCTTCCGTCCTCGCCCTCACGCTGCATTTCCTCCAGCTTGGGAATTGCAATCGTAAGCAGCTGCATAATAATTGAGGATGTAATATACGGTGTAATATTCAATGCCAGAATAGACATATTTAAGAATGAACCACCCGTAAAAGCATCAAAGAAATTAAATGCATCACCGGCCTGTTGTTCAAACCATCTTGCAAAATAGGTTCTGTCAACACCGGGTACAGGCAGCTGTGAACCTAGACGGATCACAACCAACATTGCAAATGTAAAAAATATTTTTTTCCTTATTTCCTTAATTTTGAATGCATTTTTTAGAGTTGTAAACATTACATCACCTCTGCTGTTCCGCCAAGTGCCTCGATTTTTTCTTTTGCAGATGCACTATATGCATTTACTTTAACAT
>JAFLTH010000168.1 GCA_022510525.1 Lachnospiraceae bacterium
ATAAGGTGCTTGTTCAGATTCTATGCGATACGGAAAAAGAGTTGTTATGATTCTTTACTACACTAACTACTACACCATTTGCCCGTAAATTTGCGTAGATTTATAACGAATTATGCAGATTAAGGGTAGAAAACAAAAAATAAAAAAAGTGCCGAAAAACCTGAAATATCAAGGTTTGAAGGCTTATGAAGGGATATAAGAGATATGACAAAGATACTTTTCGTCTGTCACGGAAGGATCTTAACCATGGCTGAAAATGCTGATTTTATGGTAAGTTTGAACAATAGGGCATTATTAGTTGTAGAAACAATTAATAGTGTCTTATTGATTTTTAGAAGATATGTTCGGATTTTATTCCTTGCAGACAGCGCTTACTGATAGACAAAATAATTCATGGGTCGCACCTTGTTATTATTCATTTCACCATATATAATTCTACTATGCACGAACACTTTCGATCAACCGTGAGGCAGGTTTTGTAAATGAGTAAAATTTTAATTATTGAAGATGACATGACAATCAACGGACTGTTGCGGAGCATTATTGAAAAAAGCGGATATGCTGCCGACTGTGCTTATAATGGTACAGACGGTCTTGCTATGGGCCTGCATGGAGATTACAGCCTGATTCTGTTAGATTTAATGTTGCCGGAGAAAACCGGTGAGGACATTGTGAAAGAATTGCGAAAAGTCAATACAACCCCTATCATTGTATTGTCCGCCAAAGGGGAAACCCATAACAGGATAGAACTTCTCCGGCTCGGCGCAGACGATTACATAATCAAGCCGTTTGATATTGACGAGGTGCTTTTGCGGATTCAGGCGGTACTTCGCAGAACTGCGCAGCAGGAAACCAATGAGATTGTTTTCCGTGAGCTTGTCATCAAGACGGATTCTAAACGTGTTTTTATAAATGGTGATGAACTTATCTGTACTGCAACGGAATATGCCATACTGGAACTGTTGATGAAAAACCCCGACAGAATATTTTCAAAGCGCACCCTTTACGAGATTGTGATGGGCGAGGACTATCTGCAGGAGGATAACACGATGAATGTCCATATAAGCAATCTTCGTCGGAAAATTGCAAAGCACACTGACAAAAAGTATATTGAAACGGTGTACGGCATGGGATATCGGCTTGTCAAGTGAGAAATGTGCAGCTTTAGATTTTCTTTAGGTTTTGTGAAGAATCATCTTAACATTGTCCTGTAGTATTGTGGTTGGAGGTGATTTAAACATGGAAAATGTCATACTGCAAACAAACAATATTACAAAGTCATATCATGGGTTTAAGGCTTTGGACAATATTTCCATAACACTGAAAGCAGGACATATTTACGGTTTTATTGGTGAGAATGGTGCAGGTAAAACGACACTTATGCGTATACTCACCGGGCTGTCTTTACCTACAGACGGAAACTATTCTGTCTTAGGAAAGGAAGAACATAAGGAGATACAGGCTGTCAGGCGGCAAATCGGGAGTACCATAGAAGAGCCGACCTTATATCCTGAATTTTCGGCTTATCGTAATCTTGAAATACAGCGGGTATTGCTCGGCAACCCCGACAGGTCGGTATGTGACGAGCTGCTGAAACTGCTTGATCTGTATGATGTGCGTAACAAGAAAGTCAAAAAGTTTTCCACGGGTATGAAGCAGCGGTTGGGTGTTGCGTTGGCGCTTGTGGGAAAACCGGAGCTGTTGATCCTGGACGAGCCTGTTAACGGACTTGATCCGAAAAACATTTCCGCGCTTCGTGTGCTTTTGAAAAAGCTAAATGAGGAGCGTGGAATCACCATGCTTATTTCAAGCCACATTTTAAGCGAGTTATATCTGCTGGCAACAGATTTTATCATTATCCACGAGGGGAAGATCATAGAAATTCTTTCCCACGAACAACTGGAAGCAAAGTGTGAGCGGTATGTCAGGATATACACGGACGATCTGCCAAAGTGTATCACGGTCATTGAAAAGGATTTAGAAATTTCCGAGTACAAGGTGATAGACGACCATACTTTGCATATATACGCATTTACGGAAGAACCACAGAGTATTTCCCGGTCTTTGACACAAAATAACATTGTTGTCGGCGAACTGTCTGTATGCGGACAGAGCCTTGAAGAATATTTTCTGTCTGTAACGGGAGGTGGGCGTGATGTTTAATTTGCTAAAAATGGAGTTTTATAAGCTAAAGAGATTCCCTTTTGGGTATGTCGTACTGTTATTTTTTCTTGTGATCGGGATAATCGGCGGCGGATATAAACTGCCCGATTACTTTGAAAACACGGCAGCAGTTTTTGCCGAGACTGTTTGTGATACCTCGTTGGTGATCATAATTTCACTGGCTGCGGCATTTTTTATGGGAAAAGATTTTTCGAGTCGCACTATAAACAATGAGATCAAGCTGGGCTACAGCCGTTTTAAAATACTGCTTTCAAAAATGATGGCAGTTTGTACCTTTGCGGCATTTATTCATGCGATGTGGGTAGCAGCTAATGTGCTTAGCTTTGCCGCTGTACGAGGATTTGACAGAAGCGTGCTTTGTATAGAAAATGCGTTATGGTTGATCACGGTATGGATACAGATGTCGGCTGTGATAAGCGGAGTTGTGCTTATTACATTCATTACAAGGACTGTGGCGGGATCGATTGCCATATCCTCTATGTATGTTCTTTTATGCTGTAATATTCTGAGGAACTATACCTATGTAAAGGTCTTTACCATGTCCCCATTTTGCTTTGCGCGGGATAATAACATGGAAAATTTATTTTTTGAAGCAATCGTCGCATTTGTAACCCTGATATTATTTTCTGCGACCGCAACAGTAATATTCAACAGATCGGATGTAAAATAGGAGGAAGACAGCGGTGGAATATTTAATCATCTTGATACTTTTTGCCGCTGTCGTAATCTTGGCGGTCAGAACTTATTTGTTGAAGAAACAACTTAGATCTGTTTTCTATCAGCTCAGTGAGGAACAGCCAGGGCTTGTCACGGTCGAACTTGTAGACGGAGATGTTGAAAAGGTTGTGCGGGAGATCAATACTCTGCTTGAACGGATACAACAGGAAGTCATTAAAAGCAACGTTGCCTCTGCAACATTGAAGTCTTCCATAGCGGACATATCCCACGATATGAAAACGCCGCTGACCTCTGTGATCGGTTATTTGCAGTTGGCGGAAAAAGAATGTGAAGACGAAAAGATGGGAGAGCTCATAAAGACTTGTTTAGAACGGACGCGCTACTTAAATGCGCTGATTAACGATTTCTTTGAGTTGTCGGTGATTGAATCGCAGGGCTGTATTCCAAAGCTGGAAAATGTAGATGTAGCAGGAATAATCTGTGAACAGATACTTGCCAACCATCCTATCTTTGAGGAAAAGAATATCACGCCGCATTTTGAGGATTCAGACAAATCAGTTATCGTTTCTGCTGACCCTAACATGCTGAACAGAGTGGTTCAAAACTTGATTTCAAACGGAGTGAAATATGCAAGTGGGGATATTTCTTTTAGTGTCTGTCAGGAAAATGAGCAGGTAATCGTGGCTGTTTCTAATCCTGTAAGTGCTTATGTAGATATTGCACATATATTTGACAGATTTTATACACAGGACAAGTCACGAGGCAAGGGAAGCGGTATCGGACTTTATATATGCAGACAACTCATAGAGGCTATGGGCGGGAGTATCAGCGCAGAGATGGATCAGAACCGCTTGTCAATAAAAGTGATGCTTAATTCTGTCCGGTTACAGAATTGACAATAAGGAAAGCTGCCGTCCTTTTCTATTTGTAAACATTAATTTCAATCCTTTAGAAATTCTCCACCAAAAATTTCAAAAACGCTTCACAGCCTTCCTTCACATCCTCATAAGTGATATCGAACTCACCTGTATACCACGGATCTGCAATTGCCCTTGAACTGCCTGCATACTCTAATAGTTTATGAATCTTATGTTCCGGGTCTCCGCCTGTGATTCGGGTCATATTGCGGATGTTTGCATCGTCCATACCTATCAGATAATCATATTCCGCATAGTCACGTTTGGTCATCTGACGAGCCCTATGCCCCGTACAGGGAATATTGTACTGTCTGAAAATAGACATCGTTCCGTAATGGATTCCGTTACCGATTTCCTCCGTGCTGGTAGCAGCAGAGTCAATATAAAATTGAGTGGATAGACCACGGTTATCTACCATCTGCTGTAATACGAATTGAGCCATCGGTGATCTGCAAATATTGCCATGGCATACAAATAATATTTTTATCATATCTCTTATATCCCTTCATAAGCCTTCAAACCTTGATA
>JAFLTH010000169.1 GCA_022510525.1 Lachnospiraceae bacterium
TATGCGAAAATCGTTACAGGTAAAAATCAGTGCCTGTGTGGCAGTTCTGGTGTTGCTCGTTATGCTGCTATGTATGATGATTATTTCAAGAACGGTAAAGACCGATATGATCGATATGGAACAGCATACTCTGAGGGCAGAGGCACAATACTATGCAGAGGAGTTAAACTGCTGGATAATGCAGGAAGTAAGACTGACGGAAGATGTGGCTGCCAATATTAGTACATTGGACAGTTTTGATGATGAGCAGGTAATGACGGTATTAAATTCCCATTTTGAAGGGAAAGAGGAACTGCTGGATATGTATTTTGGGACGGAGGAAGGCGGTTTTTGGAAAGCAAGTACAGCCAGTGCAATACCGGAAGGATATGATGCCAGGGAGCGTGGCTGGTATAAGTCGGTAAAGGAAAAGGAAGGGCTGGTCGTTACGGATCCGTACTTTGATGCATTTACATTGCAGATGTGTGATACGATTGCCTGTCCGGTATTTCGTAATGGGAAACTTGCAGGTGTCATCGGAATCGATATTTCACTTGTGACGGTATCAGAGGTGGCATCAGGAATTCAGTATGCGGACGGAGTGTATTCCTTTGTTGCGGATGCGGCGGGAAACTATATCTATCATCCGAATGAAGCATTTATGCCGTCTGAAGACGAGGCGGTAGCGGTGGCGGATACACTGCCGGAATTGCTTCCGGCGATGGAATCTCAGACAGACGAAGAGGTTCTTACGGTAACAGATGATGCCGGGAATGAGGTATATGTTGCGATTTATCCGATCGGAGACAGCGGATGGCTGCTTGGTGTGGCAAATCCGGTGGAAAATGCGTTAACTACTGTAAAGCAGATTACCCAGAGGATTATCTGGATCGGAATTGCTGCGATTGCAATTGTAATACTGGTATCTTCGGCCGTAATCGGATTTATTGTCAGATCTGTTAGGAAAATGCGGGATGTGACCATTCGGATGGCAGAAGGTGATCTGGATGTGAAGCTGCAACCGACGAACAATCAGGATGAGATTGGTGTGCTTCAGAACTCCATGTACGAGTTGAGTAGACGGCTTTCCCAAATGATGAGGGAAACCAATCATATTTTGGGAGAGATAGCAAATCATAACCTTATGGTTTCGGATATGGCGGAGTATCCCGGAGAATTCAATGAACTTTCCGGTTCGGTAAATTCTATTCGCCGGATATTAAACCAGCTGATCGTGATGGTACAGCAGTCGGCGGAAGAGGTACATACCAGTGCCACTCAGCTTTCCAGGGCAGCCGATGCTCTGGCGCAAAGCGCAACATCGGAATCGCTGTCAATCAGTAACCTGCGAAACAACGTGGAGAATATAACCGAGCAGATTAATAACAGTTCAATAAACTGTCATCAAGTGGATTCCCGACTGAACGAGTTAAATCATGAGATTCAGGTCGGAAATGAGGAAATGACAAGACTTTATGAGGCGGTCAGCGAAGCGGAGAATGAATCCGCTGATATTCAGAAAATTGTGGAGGCGATTGATGGTATTGCATTCCAAACCAATATCCTTTCACTGAATGCATCCGTGGAAGCTGCCAGAGCGGGAGAGAGCGGAAAAGGATTTGCGGTTGTGGCAGAGGAAGTACGGGCACTGGCAATGCGGTGTGCCGAGGAGTCCGGTAAAACGGCGGAGCTGGTGGGCAATTGTCTGAGTGCGGTAAAGCGTGCAAAGGGTCATGCAGATACGGCATCCGAATGCATGAATAGGGTAGTGAGCAACTCTTTTGAGATTGCAAAATCATTTACCGAGATTTCGGATGCGACAGAAGAACAGGCTGAGAATTCAAAACATATTATTGGAGAATTAAGCCGGATTACAGATGTGGTAGAATCCAATTCGGCTACAGCGCAGGAAACTGCCGCTTCTACCGAACTGCTGATGACACAGTCAGAGAAGCTGACGAGGCTCATCCGCGAGTTTAAAACAAAATAGTAATGGCGTAAGGAGAGTTTCAGCACTCTAAGGTGGAAATAGCCGGCTTAGAGTGCTGATAAATTTGTACGGAAGATATTCAATGTTTAACCAACGAGAAGGAGAAGGAAAAATGAATGTACAGCTTCGTCAAATGAAACGGTATTTGCAACCAAGAATATTTTCACGAGAAATTATGTTTTTAATAGCGGGTGTTGTTTGTATTGTCGTTGTAGGTAGCTTATTTGTTCGTAGTTTAAAGATCTATTTAGCGACAGGAGTTTATTATTATATAAATGGAACCAAAGAAGTTTTGATATTTCTGATTTTCTGTGTATTATTATGTTCCGCTGAGGGTATTTATAAAAGTATTAAATTTAGAAAGCAGTTGCACAATTTGAAGCAGACCGGGGAGATCGCCAATGTCTTAAGTGACTTTGAGTATGCAGCGTCTATGTTTGGCGGCAGGGTCATGATGGGAAGAAAGTATGCTTTTGGAAAAAGATGCGGTGCCGTCATTGCGTATGCTGATATTGAAAGGGTGTATGAGTATGTGCATAGCACCAATTCCATCAAAGATGTGAGGATGATTAAGGTAAAGATGATAACCGGGAAAAAATGTGATCTGTGTTATCTAAAGGTATTTAAGGAAGAACCTGAGGAAGAGATGGCAATCATTAAGACAATCTTAGAGCGTAATCCATCGGTGCAGGTTGGAGTAGAGTAACGGAGCTTTTTATGTACATAAAATTAATCCAGCCCAAAATGATAAAGCGCCCTATGGACACTGACCTTAAACTTCATATGGCGCCACCTCTTGGGCTTTTAACAATAGTAAATCTGCTCAGAAAAGAGCATACCGTTTCATTGGAAAATGAAAATATTCAAAGCATTGATTACAATGATAATCCGGATATGGTTGGAATATCCGTTACCGTTGATACCTTGCCGGGAGCCATAAGAATTGCCAGGAAATTTCGAGACAAAGGCAGCATTGTTGTAGCAGGAGGGATACATATTACAACTGCGCATGATACGATTCCGCAGGATGCTTTTGACGTATTATGCATAGGGGCGGCGGAAGGAACCTGGCCCGATATTATAAAAGATTATGAGAATGGCACACTAAAACCGATATATAAGTGCAATAAAGATTTTGACGGAAAAGATATAGTACCTCCGGCATATGATTTCATAACAAAGGATAAATACTTATACTGTAATATAATTCATACAAGCAGAGGCTGTCCGTTCAGGTGTGACTTCTGCTATAACAGCGCCACACAGCGGAGTTATGTAAACCGCGATATTGAAGATGTTTTACAGGATATAAAAGCGGTCAAATCAAAACATATTATGTTCATTGATGATAATTTTGCCGGAAATCCTGTATGGCTTAAAGATTTTTTAAACAGGCTGATACCTTTAAATATCAAATGGAACGCGGCAGTGTCACTCAACGCTTTACTTGACGAAGCACTGCTTGACCTAATGAAAAGCAGCGGCTGCCAGGGCTTGTTTGTGGGCTTTGAAAGCATCCAGGCAGATTCAATCAATGATGTCCATAAAATCCAAAACAACATAAATACATATGAGAAAGCCATTAAAATGGCTCATGACAGGGGAATAATGATCAATGCAAGCTTTGTCTTTGGTCTTGACGGTGACACTTCTGGGACATTTAAGTCAACACTTGACTGGATAGTAAAAAATAAAATCGAAACCGTTACATCTCACATATTGACTCCCTATCCCGGCACGGCATTATATGACAGGTTAAAAAAAGAAGGTCGTATTATATCAGACGATTTATCGGAATATAATACGGCCCACGTTGTATTTCGCCCTGCCAAAATGACAGAGCAGGAGTTGTATGACGGTTACATATGGATATACAAACAAATTTACAGCTTTAAAAATATTATGAAAAGAATGCCTGAAGATAAAAGTCAACGGGCAGCCTACTTCTTATTCAATTTTTTATATCGCAAATATGGCAAATTTACCGATTTTGTATGCAAAATAATCACATACAAAAATGTCGGTATTATCGCAGAAAAATTATCCAGATATCTATGATACAGATAACATTTATGGTTTTCAGTGCAGGGGAGACTTTATAAGAAAATGATTTGGTGGATTATAGCTACAATATGTGCATTCTTCATTAAAGGGGTATGTGGGTTTGCCAATACTCTTGTGTTCACAACAATATTAAGCTTTGGAAATAATAATATAAATATTTCGCCGGTTGAATTGA
>JAFLTH010000017.1 GCA_022510525.1 Lachnospiraceae bacterium
ATAAAAATAAACAGTAGATAACTGCTTTACGAAAATATGTGTATTTGAGATTTTGCTGTAATGTTATTATATTATCATAAATGTAAAATCTTGTCATCGTAAATTTCCACTTTTTGATTATAAACCACATATTTAATAACATTGCCTTGTTTTTTTTTTGTGTTATTCTATATTTGTCATATAAACCCAAACTATAGATTTTGTATGGACGATGGCAAACTTAGCAAGAAGAATGTTGCAGAACAAATAATATATTTACAACGTACTACACAATATTACATTACCAATGAGGTGGGGAAAAATGGTATTTTCTGACATCAAAAATGATTTTACAATTTTAATAGGATTAATCGATACTATTAGGGAGCAAGACGAGTTCTTTATAGCTGCACATAGTATATCATCTAACTATCAAGATAGAATAGAAGCTTTAACAAATACATATATATCTTCGCCCAAAAAAGACGAAAATATATATGCTTTATCTAGGGGTTTGAACTCATTAGAAACATTCTATTCTAATCTAATAGCTACTATGAGTACGTCAATTCGAAAAGTAGCTAACCTTATTTCACAAATCGAAAAAACAGAGTTTCAATCCAAATCTGTTGAAAAATATGCAGTAACCTTTTGTGCGAGATTAAATAAATTACTGGATAATCTAGAAGAATACACAAGTTGCAAAATTAAAAATGTATCAACCGCTGATAGCTATATAAAATTTATATTCTCTTTAAAACATTTTGTAATTTTTTATGACAAGATATATGACAATTACAAAACACTTGGCTATATAGAAAATGAGTTAATAGAAACCATACCCATAGATATGCCGGTAGATACAGAACTTTTCTATTTAGACATCCGATCTTATAAATCGGATCAGGATATAGTGTCTTTTACGGATGATTTAAAACTATTGGCAAATTGTTTACAAAATCTAGAGCGACTTGTTTGTCCTTCAGATAGTCATTCTATTTATATACGCAAAATAGAAAGCGGTTCATTAAATGCTATGTTTGGTAGTGGAAAAATAAATTTTTCAATTTTTCCCGACTTAGTTACTAGCATTTCAAATGCGATTAATACATGGCGATTAACGCCTGTTGAAAAAGAGAAAACTCAGGCCGAGACAGAAAAACTTAAAGCTGAAACAGAATTAATTCACGCTCAAACAGAAGCGCAATACATACAAAATGAAGGTTCAAAATTGGCAATTATTAATTCTCAGATTGATTACTTATGCGAAAAATTATCATTAAATCGAGATGATCCTAATTGCATTGAACAAATACATCAGTTTTGCTTACCCCTTATCAACTACATGGAGAGTAATCCAGTTGGTGCTTTTAACGGAGTACAATATGATATCTCAAAAGATGTGCATTTGTTAGAAAATTCAAGTATTCAGCACAAATAACATTTTTCTAAATTAGATATTTCTAAATGGATCAAGCAAGATAGAATTATATAATACACCCATGAAAAATTATAAGTATTTTTCATGGGTATATTATTTCACCTAACCTGTTATATGTTGGTTTACATTAAGTAAATGGATAATTAACATCAAAGAATTATTTCTTTTTATAACTACAAATTATCAAAATGATATGTCACTTGTAACTGCAAAATATCGTTCCAGTTTTGTCTATCTTTTAAAACTCTTAATATTATGACTTTCGGCTCCGCATAATCGATCACAAAGAAAATGTTATATGTACCAAACGGCTTTATTCTTATCTCATACCCTCGATACTCCAAACCGATTCCCCTATATCCGGTCGGGAAGAATCCAAGTTTCTTTACTTCATCATCGTATCTGTCCAGAAAATCATCAGCAGCTTTTTGATTCTTAAATTCTCTTATCATATAAGATGCAAAATTGATAACATCATCTACCGCCTCTAAGGTTTCTATTACACTATACTGCATACTCCTTTAATTTCTCCCGTATCATCTGCATAGCTTTATCATGTGGAACTGTCCGACCATTTTCCATAGAATCTATACCCTTATCTAATTCCTCAAAAAGTCGGCTCTCCGATTCCATAACTTCCGTTTTGCTCTTTTCTTCTAATTTCATAAAATCATCCTCTTTAATCATAAAGGTTACATTGTTATAAATATGATACCACTATTTCATTTTTATATCCATTACTTTTTGTTTATCTTTTTATAGGCATTTGTATGGCTAGTGAGAGGCCTGCATCCGTTACACTGCTATTTGAAATTTTAAGAATTACATCTGATTTGATATCCATATATGTGACTAGTAGGAAATTAGCACCCGTTACAGCACTATTTAAGATTTTGGAAATTCTATATATACTTATACCCCATTTTAGATACTAGTTGGAAATTGGTATATATCATTTCCTATATATAATTTAACAACTTCCGCTGCATTTTCATACCCGTTTAATGGATATGTGAGAAATTCGGATAGCATTGACTTAAAATTCATTTGTACTGATTCTTTATCAATGCAAGTTGATAATTCTTTAAATTAGAATTTTGTTTGCACAAATTCCTCAATAAACGATTTTATGACCGCTTCTCTTTTTTCAACTGCTTATATCTTGATATTGCCTTTTTAACACTACTATACAATGCTAAAAACGATATTCCAATTACTATGCAGATAAAACGAATTAACCCAGATAAATCTGCTGACATAATTCCGGCTATAATAGAACCCCAAGCTATCCAAAATATAACAAATCTAAATATCACAAAACCTTTGTATGTAAACTTACTATTATTAAGATAAATATGTCCATTTTTTGCATATATATCTTTTGCAAGTTCTATACCTTTATCACTTTTTTTCGCTTTTTCAGAAACAGAAGGTTGATTATGTATTCCGTTTATTATGCTACCATATTTTTGTGTAAACTGGGGATCAATTTCATCATATTCTTCATCATAATTATCTATCAATTCTTCTATAAAAGTTCTATCCCACAATCTAACACCAGTGGTTTTTGCCAAATTTATAGCCTGCTTTGTAAATGTACTATTGGTAACAACCGCAGCGGCATCACAATGGTAGAAATCTGTTCCTAATCCTGCTTCTTGTACTGCCTTAACACCTACTGTATTTTTATAGCGTTTACATTGGATTGCATATTTTACATTTTTTCTACGTGCAAGAATGTCAATACCAAAATCACCACTGCCTTGGGTAACGGTTACATCTCTATAACCATTATGAAAAAGCAAATCAGCCACTGTGTATTCAAAATCATGACCATTCATCACATCAAGTTCTTCAATAGCGTATCTCATATAGCTACCCCTTAAATTTCTTATTCGTTTTTATTCTATCATATATCTAATTTTGCGAATGAGTCAACTAATAGTTTAAACTCTTTCAACCATAATTATAAAGGCAACATTTATACTAACAGTTGAAAGGAATTTAAACTTATGGAAAACACTTTAGCGCAACGATTAATTCAATTACGCGAAAAAAATAATTTTTCTCAAAGCTTTGTTGCTAGACAAATCGGGGTTACTCCTGCGCTGATTAGCGCATACGAAAAACTTGAAAGAAAACCAAGTTTAGAAAAATTGATAGCTCTTGCAGACATTTATCACGTGTCTACAGATTATTTACTTGGTAGAACTTATCAAGATGATAGTTCAAAGATAATTAATGTTGAACATCTGTCTGATAAACAAATAAGAATCTTACGTGACTTAATAGAAACTATGAAACAAAATTAATAAGATGTACTCAAGAAAGATTAAATTCCAAAAATATGATTTACTCACTCACAATTAAAATTGAAAAAAATTAAACAGCAAAAATCAATTTTAATCGTCCAAATAGAAAATTTCAAAAATCAAACAGGGCACACACTTTTTTTCTGAAAAAAGCAAAAAAACACTCCAAAACCAATGATTTTGGAGTGCCAAAAAAATTTTTTCATTTTGCAAAAATGGTTCATTTAGTCGTGAAAAATTAAATTCTATATTTTCCATTTAATTTCCATATCACCGTTCTGATGTAACTTAATGCGTTCAATCAATACCATACAGATTGACTTTTTTTGTTCATCTGAAAATCTGTTATAGTTGATAGGAATTGAATAATTGATGTGCAATTTATCGGTAACTCTTTTATTCAGAAACAAGTCTAATTCTATTGTGTTTATTTCCTGCTGTTTGGTTTCAATCTTGTTGTATACCGTTTCCGACACATCTCCGCCTTTGGCTGCTATCTCCAACAGATTATCTATCTCTTTTTTCAATTCCTCAATACGTTCTTTTTTGCTTGCCTGTATTGACGCACTCTGCACCAGATCCATAGCGATTTTATCAAGGTTTTTCTGTACTTCTGCCCCTAACTCCTTTCGTAACTTGTCAAAACTCAATTCTTTTAAATCCATATTGCAACAGTGTAGTTGTGTTGCCCCATAACATGCAAGTTTAGGCTTTGTATACATTTTAACAGCATATCCGCAATTAGCACACTTTAGAAGTCCTTGAAACTCTTTCATATTCGTTGGCATATTATTCTTTTTAACCTGTTCATTTTGTGCCAACCTCTCCTGTACATTTATAAAGGTTCTGCTGTCTATTACCCCACTAAAATTAGTGAGATAGATACTTTGCTCTTTTAAGTCCGCGTACTTTCTTACGTTGTAGTTTCCAACTCTTTTACCGACAATATGTGCTGACGATGTTCCGTTCCAGTCCTCTTCATCATTCAAAAAATGTATACCTCTAATTTGATAATATTTATACAGTATTTCGTCTGCCATGCAATAAACAGGGCTTTGCAAAATTCTTGATATGGTAACATTATCAAACATTCCGTTTTTGCGTCTGCTTTTATACCCCATTGACGTTAATTCTCTGCATATCATACCCATTGAGATATTAGGTCGGTAAGAATAATTTTCAAAAACATACTTTACAATCTCTATTTCTTTTTCATCAACTTTTAAAGTGGGTTTTCCGTCTGCTGTCCTTGCATTTATAAATCCGTATGGCGCTGGACCGCCCGCCCATCTACCGTCTGTTTTGATACGTTGGTAATAATTATCACGCACTCTCATTTGGATAGTTTCTCTTTCCATTTCCGCAAATACCATACTTATCTTCAACATACTTCTTCCGGTAGCGGTTGAGGTATCAAATGTTTCACTTACAGAGCAAAACTCCACTTTGTGATTTTCAAACTCCTGATACATAGATGTAAAGTCCAAAAGGTTTCTGCTTATTCTGTCTAACTTATACACTACTATCTTAGATATCATATCATCTCTAATATCCCCTAGAAGTCTTTGAAATTCTGGTCTTATGGTATTCTTTCCGCTGTACCCTTTATCAAAATAGACTTCTATCGGTTCAGTAGTGGGTTTAGAATTGATAAAGTTCTTGCAAAACTCTACTTGTGTTTCAATGCTCAGACTGTCTTTTTTGTCTACTGACTGCCTTGCATATATTGCTATCTTACGTTTCATAGCGATATCCCTACCTTTCTTCAGCCTGTTCGTAAATAAATCCGCAAATTTTCAAGTAGATTCTGATACGTTCTTCAGTAGAGATACCCTTATAAATATTAGTTACCTTTGTTTTTCTTTCCTCCTTTTCCATTTGTTTCATTTCCTTTAGGGATACATTGACTTCTTTCACGTTGCATTTGCTCCTTTGCAAGATACTCACAAAACTTCAAATACAACTTGATTTTCTCGTCGGTAGAAATGTTTTTGTAGATGTTTGTAACCAGTTTAAGCATCTCTTTTCTACTCTCTTTTTATATTATATCCCTGTCAATTTTATTTATTACAAGTCTTTCCACGTCCCACTGTATAGAATAATACCCGCACTTCCTTGCCACATTTATGACATCATTGTCATAATCTCCATAGGGCGGCCGGAACAAAAACATCTCATATCCGGTAAGTTCCTGAACTTTTCTATGTACCTCCATTAACTCTTCCTCTTTTTCCCCGGAAGAAAGCTGGGACATATTCTTATGATTCTCGCTGTGATTACCCAGGTCATGCCCGTCGGCGAGAATGGCCTTTACATCATCCGGATATGATTCAACCCAGCCTCCTGTCATAAAAAAAGTCACCTTGACGTTATGTTTTCTCAGAATTTCCAGAATCCTGGACGTATCTTCATTCCCCCATGCAGCATCAAAGCTCAGTGCAATCTGATTTTTCTCAGTCTCCACACAATAAATCGGAAGTTCGCGTCCGTTTACCGAATTGCTGACGGTAATCGAATCCGGCAGTACTTTGACAATACCCTGAATCAGCGCTACCGTAGCAAGCAGGAATGCCGCCGACTTTACTGCCTGCATTATAATCTCCTGGCGAAAAGCTTCCTTTTTCCACTGTGCCTTTGTCTGATATTTCTTTTTATGCGGTCTGCGCCTTTTTGCGCCTTCTGTATTCTCCGAATTGATTTTCCTTTCCAGCTCGTTAAGAATCAGTGTAATCTTTTCATCCCAGGTCTTCTTATTTTCACTCATCAGAAAACTCCCTATAAAATCATTTGTACAGTATATGCGGGGATTTCCAAATCTTTGAAAATAATTTATTTACCTTTTTTAATCTGCTCTATCTCTTTCTCTATTTCGCGAATTCTGCGGCTCTCACCAATTATATGTTCATCCAGCCTGTCGCTCTCATCCCTTCCTGCTCCGACATCCTCCGGGTTGGCAAGCAGTATCTTCGCAAGCAACCCTGCCCCTCCAAATATCAGGATCAGGATAAGTACCCACTCATACAATGTCATATGTACAAGGGAGAGATTAGTGGTTAAAATGATACTTACCACTATTATAAGCACCCCCAGTCCCGTAAAAACCTTAGATGCAAAGCTGCCTCCGGATGCAAACATCCAGATAATCCCTATGATAAACGGTATCATTATCATGCCGTTGCTCATACTGAAGCTGCCAAACATCATATATCGCCCAAAAAAAGAAGAAGATACCATGACTTTCTGTGAAAAAATAAAAAGTCCGACAACCAGCATAAGCAGTCCGCCCAGAAACTGCAACAACTCATTTTTTGCTCTTTTCATATCTTAATATGTCCTCCTAACCTTATCTTTATAATTTACCGTGTATCCAAATATTATCTGCTTTCTATTATTATGACTTACTTATTAAGTATTGGCAAGATTTACGTAAGCATTAATTTATGGAATTGATTATTTGCATTGTCATTAATCTTCACGCTGCTGTCAGATTTACATTTCTGTTTATAATAATTTATCAAATTTACTTGACATTACAATGAGTTTCTTTACAATAGTCTTGACAGACAATAAGATAGTTGTCCCGATTTAATACATAACAGTCGTTATTTAAAGAGAGCATTTTTTATGAAAGGGAAAATTTCTTTATGAAAGAATTTTTAAAACGTAAAAATATTATTTTTTCTATGAAAAGATACGGTGTGGATTGCCTTGGTGCAATGGCCCAGGGTCTGTTTTGTTCGCTGCTTATAGGAACCATAATAAGGACATTGGGACAGCAGACAGGTTTAGAATACCTCGTTACCATAGGAAACTACGCAACGGCGGTAGCCGGTCCCGCTATGGCTATTTCAATAGGCTTTTCACTGCAGGCACCTCCGCTGGTACTTTTCTCTTTGGTTGCCGTAGGCGGTGCTGCCAATGAACTGGGTGGGGCGGGCGGTCCGCTTGCCGTATTAATAATTGCCATTCTCGCTGCGGAATGCGGAAAGCTGGTTTCCAAGGAGACCAAAATCGATATTCTGGTAACTCCGTTTGTAACGATTTTTATCGGTGTTGCACTCTCGTCCCTGCTTGCACCCGCAATCGGTACTGCGGCAAGTTACGTTGGACAGGTTATTATGTGGGCGACGGATTTGCAGCCGTTTTTAATGGGTATCCTGGTCTCTGTGGTAGTAGGAATTGCGCTGACCCTGCCGATTTCATCCGCGGCAATCTGTGCCGCTCTCTCACTTACAGGTCTGGCGGGCGGAGCCGCAGTCGCAGGCTGCTGTGCAAACATGGTAGGCTTTGCGGTAATGAGTTTTAAGGAAAACAAATGGGGTGGTCTGATTTCGCAGGGCATAGGCACATCAATGCTTCAGATGGGGAACATTATAAAAAATCCTAAGATATGGATTCCTCCGATTGCTGCTTCCGCCATCACCGGTCCGATTGCCACCTGTGTTTTTAAGATGCAGATGAATGGCACTCCGGTATCCTCCGGTATGGGAACCTGCGGTCTGGTGGGTCAGATTGGTGTATACACAGGCTGGCTGAATGATATTTCCGCGGGAAGCAAGGCTGCAATTACCGCATTTGACTGGCTTGGACTTATTATGATAAGTTTTATACTTCCTGCAGTTATCAGCCTTTTATTAGGAAATCTGCTTCGAAAAATCGGTTGGATTAAGGAAAATGATCTGAAACTTGATTAATCCGGTTTGCCATAATAAAAAATTATAAAAAAATTTGAAAAATTTTCAATTTACCTCTTTACAAATTAGGATAAATGACGAGATAATATATATAAGAATGATTCTGTTAATTAACAAGCACGTACATGGATGTTTGTGCTGCGGGAATTTTTAAGTAATTCCTGTATATATAATCAAAGGAGTGATAATTATGGCAATTAGTCTTTCAGGTTTAACCGCTGGTATGGGTGATGTATATTCAGGCTTGCTTAGTGGTTCATCATCATTTTCAGCAAACTCACTTATGGGAACTTCTACACTGTTATCCGATTATGCTTCTATCAAAAACGGAAGCTATGGCAAAATGTTACAGTCATATTACTCTAAACTGTTGTCAGATGATTCGGATGATAAAACTACTTCTACAACCAAAGCAGGAAAAGATGCTATAACATCATCAGCTGCCAATACACTTTATAAGAGTGCATCCGCTTTGGAGAATGTGAATTACAGCGAAGATAATATTGATAAGATTTATGACAGTGTATCTGCGTTTGTAAAAGATTACAATTCTATGATCAAAAGTGCATCAAACAGCAGCGTAGGTTCTGTAGCTTCACAGGCAAATATACTGAACGATACTACCTATTCAAATTATAAACTGCTTGTAAAAGCAGGAATTACCATGAATTCGGATCGTACCTTATCAATCAATGAGGATACTTTTAAAAAGGCGAATATGTCAACTCTTAAAACACTGTTTAAGGGTAACAGTTCATATGCAAGCCGTGTAGCTTCCAAGGCAAGCCAGATTTACAGGTATGCAAACAGCGGTTCTTCAATGAATTACTCATATTCAAGCAACGGAACATATTCACCGCTTAATTCATCAACTTCTATTAACAGCTTACTTTAATTAAGGATGATTAATTGCACAAAATCATACAAAAAAAGCACCGGATATTAAATAATCCGGTGCTTTTCATATTAATTAAGCTTGCCTATTAATAATGTTATTCATAAAATTACTCTATCATAACTACCTTACAAACGGATTCTCCGTAGGATAAGGAATGTTCTTTGGTTGATTATATCCAATCTCGCTCACATCCACACCTATGTATTTGAATACCTCAAACAGCTCTTTACCATAGTGACCGAATGCAACCGCACCGTGGTGAGGGTAGTTTTTCTCTATAAGAACATGGCGATAGAATCTGCCCATTTCAGGAATGGCAAATACACCTATTCCTCCAAAAGATCTGGTTGCTACCGGAAGTACCTCTCCTTCTGCCACATATGCACGAAGAATATTATCTGCTGTACTCTGAATACGGTAGAATGTAATGTTTCCGGGAATAATATCGCCTTCCAGGGTACCCTGTGTTACCTCTTCCGGCAGGTTTCTTGCCATAATCATCTGATATTCCATACTGTGTTTGGAAAGCTTCCTGGAACACGTATTACCGCAATGGAAGCCCATAAACGTATCGGAATGTTTGTAATTGAATTTATTTTCTATCGATTCTTTGTACATATCCTTTGGCACGGAATTATTAATATCAAGCAGGGTAACAACATCATCACTGACTGCTTCACCGATAAATTCGCTCAGACAGCCGTAAATATCAACCTCACATGATACCGGTATTCCTCTTCCTGCCAATCTACTGTTTACATAACATGGTACAAATCCAAACTGTGTCTGGAAGGCAGGCCAGCATTTTCCGGCAATTGCCACATACTCCCTATAACCTTTATGTTCCTCAATCCAGTCAAGCAGAGTAATCTCGTACTGCGCCAGCTTAGGAAGAATCTCAGGCTTGTTATTTCCATCCCCCAGCTCTTCTTCCATATCTTTTACAACTCCGGGGATCCTGGAGTCGCCTTCATGCTTATTGAAAGCCTCAAATAAATCCAGCTCCGAGTTTTCTTCAATCTCTATTCCCAGATTGTAAAGCTGCTTGATTGGTGCATTACAAGCTAGGAAATTAAGAGGACGGGGACCGAAAGATATAATCTTAAGTGAGGAAATTGCTATAATTGCACGTGCAATTGGAACAAATTCATTAATCATCTTCGCACAATCATCCGCATCACCTACAGGATATTCCGGAATATATGCTTTTACATTACGGAGTTTCAAGTTATAGCTTGCATTGAGCATACCACAGTAAGCATCTCCGCGCCCCTGAATAAGATCATTCTGTGACTCTTCTGCCGCCGCTATAAACATCTTAGGTCCTTCAAAATGTTTTGCCAGAAGTGTCTCGGAAATCTCAGGTCCAAAGTTTCCAAGATATACACAGAGTGCGTTACAACCGTTATCCTTGATGTCCTTTAAGGCATTGACCATATCGATTTCACTTTCAATAATACAAATCGGACATTCATAGATATCTGCGGCATCATATGCCTTACCATATGCTTCCACCAAGGCCTTTCTCCTGTTCACCGCCAACGATGCAGGGAAACAGTCGCGGCTTACCGCTACAATACCAATTTTAACTTTGGGCAAATTGTTCATGTTGTTGTATCCTCCTTTTGTCCGGATATACCGGCAATATTATTTAATTTATGGTATTTAACCCTTATAAAATCTTATCAAAAAGCTCTTTGCACGCAGGATAAATCTCCTTAAACTGCTGATAACGCTCCTCATATTTTGAAACCAGAGCAGGATCAGGTTCTACTGTATCAATTACTTTTACCACCTTATCCGCAGCAGCTTTAACATCCGCAAATTCACCACAGGCAACCGCCGCCAGTAAAGCGGCTCCCATTGCCGGACCTTCTTCGCTTTCAATCACATCAACTTTCACATTAAGTACATTGGCAATTATCTTTTTCCAAAGCGGGCTCTTAGCGCCGCCGCCGCAGATTTTAGTCCTTTCGATGCTTATTCCAAGCGATTTGGCAACTTCAAACGAATCCCGCAGTGCAAAAGCCACACCCTCCAAAACCGCCTGTGTCATATCGGCTCTTGTGGTATCCATCGTCATTCCGATAAAAGTTCCTCGGGCATTGGGATTATTGTGCGGAGAACGCTCACCCATAAGGTATGGTAGAAAATATACGTGATTCTCTCCCAGACAATCAATTTTCTGCTGTTGACCAATATAGTCAACATTTCCGATTATATCATCCATCCACCACTTATTACAAGATGCCGCACTTAACATACAACCCATCAGATGATAGTGTCCGTCCGCATGCGCAAAGGAGTGCAGCGCATTATATCTATCCACGCCGAATTTATCGGAAGATATAAAAATAGTTCCGCTTGTTCCAAGGGATATATTACATCTGCCGTCTCCGACGGTTCCGGTTCCCACAGCTGCTGCCGCATTGTCGCCTGCACCTGCCGCCACTTTAACAGTTTCCGGTATATCCAGCTCTTTTGCCACTTCAGGCAGCACACAGCCAACCGTTTCATAGCTTTCATACACTTTGGCCAGCTGACCCTCGTTAATACCGCATATTTCACACATCTCTTTAGACCAGCAGCGGTTTTTCACATCAAAAATAAGCATTCCGGAAGCATCCGACACATCAGTGCTATGGACTCCTGTCAGCTTATAAGCAATATAATCCTTGGGAAGCATAATCTTACTGATTCTTGCAAAATTCTCCGGTTCTTTATTTTTTACCCAGAGAATCTTAGGCGCAGTAAAGCCGGTAAACGCAATATTCGCAGTATATTCGGAAAGCTTTTCTTTACCTATTACATTATTAAGAAACTCACATTCTTCATAAGTTCTTCCATCATTCCATAATATGGCCGGTCTGATAACCTCATCCCTATCATCCAGGATAACAAGCCCATGCATCTGCCCGCCAAAACTGATTCCGGCCACACTGCTTTTATCAAACCCCTCCAGTAATTCCTTAATTCCCGCTATGGTCTGCTCATACCAGTCCGCAGGCTCCTGCTGCGACCAGCCGGGTTGCGGAAAATATAACGGATATTCTTTAGAAACAATATTCAGTATCTTTCCGTCACTGTCCATCAAAAGCAGTTTAACAGCCGATGTGCCTAAATCTATACCTATATATAGCATTACAATCTCCACCTTATAAGAATTTCTCTTTAAACTCCTGTGCGGTAGCCGGTCTTCCGAATAAATACCCCTGTATCATATCCGGCTTGGCTTTTTTCATCTTCTCAAGCTCATTCTCGTACTCAATTCCTTCCAAAACTACGGTTGAGCCCACACTATGTATCATATCAATGATATGGCAGATAATAGTATAATCATAATCATTATTCATAGCCTGAAGTACGAAACTTCTATCCAGCTTGATCGTCTTTGCCTCAATCTCCTTCAAATAACGCATATTGGAATAGCCTGTTCCGAAGTCATCAATAGCAAGGCTGATATCGCTGTCTTTTAAGTCTTTGAACAACTCCCTTATTCTGTTGTCGGTTTCAATATATCCGCTCTCAGTCAGCTCTAAAACAAGGCTGTCAGGAGAAATTCCCACCGTTTTGATACATTCATTCACATCACTCATCAAATCGCTCTTATATACCTGTACATAAGAGAGATTCACATGTACATGAAAATTCGGCATTATCTTCTGCCATTCTTTACACGTCCTGGCAGCCTCCCACAATACAAAGCTTCCTATAGGAATAATCAGTCCGCTTTCTTCCATTATCGGAATCATAACAGCCGGTGAAACATTTCCGTATTTGTCAGAATTCCACCTAAGCAGAGCCTCGGCACCAATCAGTTCATGAGTATTGGCATCCACAATAGGCTGGTAATATACCTCAAATCCTTTAAACTTATTGGATATATCTCTTCTTATACGCTTACGGATATCCAGCTGTTTAAGATAGCCATCATAGTCATTCTGATTAAAAATCACCATCTGGTTCTTGCCGTTTCGCTTGGCTTCATTAAGCGCAAACTCCGAAAGCATCATGATATCGTTGCTGCTCTTTCCGGCAAAATCCTTATCTATAATACCTGCTGAAATTGTAAAGAAGCGGTTATAGTCCTTTTCTTTTACCAACTTGGCAATTTTAACCTTAATCTTATTATAAATTTCATTGGGATTGACATCACTGTCAGAAACCGTATCCATTATCATAAATTCGTCGGCAACCAGACGGTAAACCGCAACATCCTCCGTCACAATTCCCGTAATACACTTAGCCAACTCCCATAATACCTCATCTCCGGCCTCTGTTCCCTCTTTTTCATTAATCTCCTTAAAATTGTCAATTCCTACACGCATACAATAACGTATTGACTCCGGTTCCTCCCTGAGAATCGTTTCCAAATCCAGTCTGAAACGGGGTTCCTTACGCAGTCCGGTCACATTGTCTGCCTTTTCCTGCTTACCGATTTCATTAACCTTGCCGACTAACAGCTTATGCCCTTCAGCATCAACTATTACAGTTCCTTTGCAGTTTATCCAGAACGGACGACCGCTCCTGTCCAACCAGCGGTATTCCAGGTCATGTATCTCCTGTTCTCCCGACACACATTTCCTGATATCCTCATCCAGCATATCCCGATCCGAAGGATGCACGATTTTTTTAATTTTTTCCATACAATTCTCAATTCTTGTTGAATCAAGAGCCACTCTTTTTGTAAGACTCTCCGGAATTATATATACTTCAGATGTCAAATCAAGAATGAACAGATAAGCATCTGATGCTTTCTGTAACACACTCATAATCATCTTTATCTGCTCAATCGACATATTATCCAAATTACTTCCGTTTCCCATACATTCACCCCAAATCACATTCCGTCAATTTGTATATGAAATTATAATTTACATAATGTCCCCATATAATAATATTACTAACAAATGCCAAAATTGTCAATCATTCTTTGGTTATATTTAACAAAATAATTGACCATATTTTTTACTTGGAATATGGTCAACTTTATTATATACAAAATATTGTAATTTTGATATAATTGCATCAATAGTATGTATTTCATGATTATTTTAACAAAGAAGGTACATTATGAGTAAAAAAAAGGTCGTCGTATCCCTTGGCCATGAGGCATTGGGATATACCATTCTGGAGCAATGGGATGCGGTAAAAAGGACTGCCAAGGCTCTTGCAGATCTGGTAGAGGCCGATTACCAGCTGACAATTACACACAGTAACGGTCCTCAGGTCAGTATGATCCACAAAGCTATGACAGAGCTGCGCCGCATATATATCGATTATACCCCTGCTCCGATGTGCGTTTGTTCCGCCATGAGTCAGGGCTATGTAGGTTATGATATACAGAACGCACTGCGTACCGAGCTGCTTGTCCGCGGTATTTCCAAGACCGTATCTACAATACTTACACAGGTTACAGTAGATCCTTATGATGAGGCATTCTATGAGCCTACCAAGGTCATTGGCAGATATATGTCAAGTGAAGACGCAGAAACGGAAATAAAAAAGGGAAATTACGTTAAGGAAGAGCCCGGCAAAGGCTTTCGCCGCGTGGTGGCTGCACCCAAGCCCATTGATATAGTTGAAATAGACTCCATCCGCCTTCTTGCGGATGCCGGTCAGGTGGTCATTGCCTGCGGCGGCGGCGGTATTCCGGTTATTGAGCAGAATCATGTGTTAAAAGGGGCCTCCGCTGTCATTGAAAAAGACTCTATTGCGGGTAAACTGGCAAGCGACTTAAAGGTGGATGAATTGATCATTTTTACCGGTGTTCCTTTTGTTTATCGTAATTTTGGCAAGGAGAATCAAACTCCTATCGAGCATATGAGCGTATCGGAAGCTAAAGAGTTTATTGCAAAAGGGGAATTTGAAGAAGGCACTATGCTTCCCAAGATTGAAGCTGCTATTTCCTATCTGGAAACCAATCCGTCAGGAAGCGTGCTTATTACATCGCTGGATATGGCTGCCGATGCAGTTAAAGGAAAAAGCGGAACGGTTATAACCGCTTCATAGATACTGCATAAGAACATCAATAAACCTCACAAAGAAAAGCCGGACAATGTTCCGGCTTTTTATGCGCTCCCAAGTACCATAAACAGAGCGCCTATCATTATGCAGAAATCGGAAATATTGAAAACAATCCGACTTATAAACTTATTTTTTACAGGGAAGCTTACATAGTCAACCACATAGTGCCTCCTCATCCTGTCATAGGTATTGCTGTACGCCCCGCCCAAAAGGAATGCAAGACCGGTCTTCAGCAGTCTGCTCCCCTTGAATGTAAATGTCACCAGAAAAAGCACTGTCGCTGCCAGCGTCAGTACAACGGATATAGCGGCTACCAGTCTGGGGTTATTCTCTCCCGCATTCAGAAATGCTCCATTATTGTGATATTTTTTTAACAACAGACGGATATTGGCTATTGTTATTTCTTCTCCTTCCACAGCTTCATTTTCCACCCAATCTTTAATAACGAAATCCAGCGAAAAAATTAACGCTGATAGAATTGCATATATCATAATCCTGTGTCCTTTCGTAAATTAATAACTAAAATAAAGCGGTTTTATCTACATCCTCGCCAAAACCTCAAACGTATCATTGATATTCAGCTTTCCATACCCCCATCTTGGATCGGGGTATATAATATTGTTCTCTCTAACGGCCCCCCTTATAAAGTAGCCCTTAATCGTTCTGCCTTCCACCAGCGGCTCATTACCTTCCACAATCGCCCATTCCATAAACTGTGCTATACAGCCCGCCGAAAGCGCTGCGGCCATACTTGAACCGGTCCTTTCGCCAAGGACGGTTGATACCCGGACACCGGGAGCAGACAAGTCGGGTTTAACGGTACCGCTTCCGGTAAAACCTCTTCCAGATTCAAAAAACCATCCTCCATTGTAACCGTCATATGCCGAAACAGAGATAACTCTTTCCACATTGGCGGGTTCCGTCAGGGTAACTTCAGGATCGGGTTCAAGAAAGTTCACCGCCCCGTCTATAAATTCCGTGATAGGCAGCCATATGTTAAAATTACCGTTACCTCGTAAACGTTCCTGTTCTGACGGAGATACAAGAATACTCCATATGCCCGGCGTAGGGTTCATAAAACGGAAAAATACAAGCTGTTCTCCCGACCTGGGCTCTACCAGTACAATACTTACGTTGATTACAGTCCTGTCAAAAAGAAAGGAAAAGCGTCTGTCAACTCCGTTACGGAAATCAATAACAGGCGTTATTTCTCCGCCGGGAGCGCGTACCGCCACATTATATTCATCCATCTTACAGCCCCACAGTTCCATATGAAAACCGGTTGTACCCTCTTGTACCTGAATCTCAACCTGGTCGGGTACATTTCCGCTGTAGTGGTGCTGTTTATCTCCCTCATTTCCGCCGCAAACCACAATTGCGCGCCTTCTCTGAGTTGAAATTTTATTAATGTAATCGCCAAGGGGAGAATCACCCCGATGATTTCCGAGATTGGTGCCAATGCCTAACACTATAACTACCGGCTTTTGGTATATGTTGGAGAGGTTATCCAGATATTTGACCGCCTCCATAATGTCATTTTCCTGAAAAGCCACCGCATCATCATTTATTAAATAATATTCCCTCAAATATTGCTTGGCGCCTTTGACTTTTACCATTGCAATATCCGCCTGCGGTGCCGCTCCTCTGAAAGTCAGTCCCTGATCTATGATGCTTCCTGCCGCCGCAGATGCCATAGCGGTTCCATGACCGTTTTCATCGGTGGACGGTACTACGTCCAGTGGATTTTCCGCACTAAGTGCATTATTTATTTCATCCCTTGTGTACTCCGTTCCGTATAAAAAGCCCTCCGGAGGTTCTCCGGACTGTATAGTCTGGTCCCATATTGACAGAATACGGCTGTTTCCTTCCGGGTTACGGAAAACATCCAGTTGATAACGGATTCCTGTATCAATAAAACCAATGATAACATCCCTGCCCTGCAAAGAGAGCGGCGGATTCTGGATTCTGATATTTCCCATATCTACAAGGTTTTCCGACTGAAAAGTCTGCATCAGCCCGTACAGATCGGGAATAACCGCATAAGTATAAGCACCAATCGATGTTTCCGGGATTCCCTGTCTGCTTACATAGACAATATTAAATTCATCATCTATGGTATTGGCGCAGTAATCAACATTATTCAATAACTCCACTTCATCCGGCTGAATATTTGTTATAATGATATCTGCATAATCATTGGATAAGATTTTTTCTTTACAAGTCATATAATAACCATGCCTTTTGCCTTTGATTATTATATAATATGCACTCCTATACCTATTGTCTTATAGTTCCACTACATTCAGAGTATCCGGATTTTCCAGGCTGTTGCTCCTGATATCAATTATAGGACCACCGTTTCCTTCTATATATTCTCTGGTAATGGTAATTTTACCGATATTGTCATCCTTGGGAATCTCATACATAATATCAAGCATAAATTCTTCTATTATCGCCCTAAGCGCTCTGGCTCCGGTTTCTTTCTCCATTGCCTTCTCGGCAATTGCTTCCAGTGCACCCTCATCAAACTCAAGCTTAACCTCATCTAAAGCAAGCAGCTTCTGATACTGCTTAAGTATTGCATTTTTAGGCTCGCTTAAGATTTTTACCAACAGTTCCTTACTCAGACCCTCAAGAGTAAAGACAATTGGTAGACGACCGATAAACTCCGGTATCATACCGAATTTTCTTATATCTTCCACTGTGACTTTGCTTAAAATGTTTTTATCTTTATCGTATTTATCACGCAGTTCCGCATTATAACCGATAGAAGTTTTCTTATTCAAGCGCTGCTTGATGATGTCATCCAGATCGGGAAAGGCCCCGCCGCAGATAAACAGGATATTTCTGGTATTTACAGTGGCAAGCGGCACCATGGCATTCTTGGAATTGGCTCCTACCGGAACTTCCACTTCAGCTCCTTCCAAAAGCTTAAGCATACCCTGCTGAACTGATTCTCCGCTTACATCCCTGGAATTGGTATTCTTTTTCTTGGCTATCTTATCAATCTCATCAATAAAAACAATTCCCTGTTCGGCCCTTTCCACATCATTGTCGGCAGCCGCAAGGAGCTTGGAAACAACGCTCTCAATATCGTCACCGATATATCCCGCTTCCGTCAAAGAAGTGGCATCGGCAATCGCCAGCGGCACATCCAGAAGCCGCGCCAGGGTTTTGACAAGATAAGTCTTACCGCAGCCTGTAGGTCCTATCATAAGCATATTGGACTTTTCTATTTCGATTTCATCCATTGTATTGGTAGCTACCCTTTTATAGTGGTTATATACAGCCACGGACATTACCTTTTTGGCATGCTCCTGCCCTACCACATAATCATCCAGCTTCGCCTTAATCTTATGCGGCGGCATAATATTCTTTATATCGATAACAGGTGTATGTTCTGTCGCTTTTTTCTTTTTCTTAATCTTTTGCTTATTGGGAATCCCGCCGTCGCCCTGTAAATCCGCCAGATTGACAAAACTGATGTTCGGAAAACCCTTGCCATTGCCCAAATCCGACATATTTCCGTTAATGTTGTCGGGATGATTTAAGAGACCCTGATAGTCAAACTGGCTGACGGTATCCATAGTCTTATGCATACAATCATTGCAGACGCAGATATGATTAGGTAGTTTGAACATCCTTCCTGTTTTGCTTTCCGGGCGTCTGCAGATAAAGCATACCTGTTCATACTCGTCTGTATTGTCAGAGCTGTTTGATTTATCCTTTTTGGCCTTATCTGTATTTTCAGATTTTTCCGTCTCTTTCTTTTCCTCTATATCAGCCGGATTATCTTCTCTATTAATCTGACTGTTATCAGTCCGGATATTTCTTTCATTTTCAATATTTCTTTCATCTCTTTCCTCTTCACTCATATTCTGTTCTATACCTTCCCTCTTACTTAAAATACGCTTTAATTTATCGAACATATTACCTGATTCTTCCATTTTCTTTATTTATGCAATAAATTATTATACAGTATTTGCTTACGTTTTTAGTAATTTTTCTTATGTACTTTAATTTATTGTATATATCTTTATTATACTTTACACGTCAAAGAAATGCAACAAACAGGCTCCGCATTGGGCGGAGCCTTAAAATTAACAATCTATACCAATATTAACCGACTTTGTTACCCAGAGTAATTTTAACGGTTGTACTTTGATAACCGCCGCTTTCGACTTTCATAACCGTCATTTCCACAGTATCACCTTTAGCGTAATACTCTAAAAGAGTCTGCAATTCTTCCATAGAAGATACCTTTTCACCGTCAAATTCGGTAATTATATCGCCCTTTACCAGACCTGCTGCGGCTGCGGCTGTACCATCATATACCTGTGCAATATAAACTCCCTCAGGCATGCCATAGGCAGATGAAACTTCGGCAGTAACGCTTATACCGGAAATTCCAAGGAAGCCTCTTTTATCTTCTGCGACCTTATTCTTGGTTTCTTTTAACATCAATTCCGCAATTATCGGTTTTGCTGCCGAAATAGGGATTGAATAACCCATACCCTCTATTACACTGCCGCCAATCTTATTGGAATTGATACCTATTACTTCGCCTCTGATATTCAAAAGCGCACCGCCGGAGTTACCGGGATTGATTGCCGCATCTGTCTGTATGAACGTTCCTTTACTTCCGTCGGAAAGCTCCAGCTCCCTGTTAAGCGCACTTACAACACCTGTTGTTACAGACTGTCCGTAGCCAAGTGAGTTCCCTATTGCAATAGCAGGCTCTCCGACCGTAAGTTCATCGGAATCACCCAATGTAGCTATTTCAATCTGATCCAGAGTCGAACTACTGATATCATTTAAAGAAACCGCTATTACGGCAAGGTCCATATCAGGGTCCGTGCCTTTTACGGAAGCATCCACTTCGCTATCCTCAACGAACTGAACGGTGAGCTTATCCGCATCTTCAATAACGTGATAATTTGTTGCTATCAACAGCTCCGTATCGTTTTTACCTACTATGATTCCCGAACCGCTTGCCTGTGCCTCACTGGTCATAGTCTGACCGAAATAAGACATTCTTTCGGTATAAGTATTGCTGATCGATACAACCGCAGGCATAACGTCCTTCACCACATCCGATACATCCGATACCACGGTAGTAATTGTCTGGTTTTTACGGACATCTGAGCCGTCTATATCATATGTTACAGATTCGGAAACAACACTATCGGCATCTGAACTCTCTTCGATAGCCTTGACAGATTGTTCATTATTATTTCTGTTACCCAGCATTCCCGTAGCAGCTTCTACCACATAAAATCCAAGACCCGCACATATTCCGAAAAAGAGTCCGAGTGAAACGCAGATAAGCGCCTTCTTTAAATAACTATTGTTATTCCATTCTCTTTTCTTTTTTTCTTTCTTCTCTTTTTTCTTTTTTTCTGCATTATTTACGGTAACATAACTGTTAGGGTAAGTGTTTCCATACTGGTAACTGCTTCCCGTTTGCCTGTATGGCATATTGCCCCATGTACCTGCGCCGTGTCCGTATGTGCTGCCTGTAGTGCCGGTACTTCCATACGTGCTGCCTACCGTATTATTGTTGCTGTATATACTACTACCGGTATTATTGCTGTTGTATGCATTACTGACGGTATTACTATTGTTGTATGCATTACTACTTGCATTATTGCTATTGTATGCGCTATTACCGGCATTACTGCTGTTGTACACATTACTATTTGCATTACCGCTGCTATATGAGTTTACTGCATTATTGCTATATTCATTGCTATTATTTGCACTGTTATATGCACCGCTATTATAAACGCTGCTGTCATACGAGCTGCTCATATTACTATTATAGTTATTGGTGCTGTTATTGAAATAATTGCTTCCGGTACTGCTGTCCGTGGCGCTCTCATCATATGTGCTTTCGTTAGAATACTCCTTATTTTCCACATTCGGACTGTTTACGCCCGTAAAATCATCATCATACATAATAAAGACTCCTTTCTCCAATCACCAATTAGGATTTCCTTAACTGTGAACACAGTATAGTCTTTAAATGTGTACAAATTGTGATAAAATTTTATTTAATTTGTGTTTTTTAGAATAACCAGTGTTATTCAACAGTAACCGATTTTGCCAGATTTCTCGGCTTATCCACATCACAGCCTTTTCCTACCGCTACATAATAGCCAAACAGCTGCAGCGGAATAATTGCAAGCGAATTGGCAAAATATGGATTTGTCTCAGGAATATATATAACATAATCCGCTGCCTTCTCAATTTCTTTATTTCCCTCGCAGGTAACTGCCAGTACAAAAGCTCCTCTTGCCTTTACTTCCACCATATTACTGATGGTCTTGGCATATAAATCCGGCTGGGTGGAGACTGAGGCTACCAATGTACCTTCCTCAATCAGTGAAATGGTCCCATGTTTAAGTTCTCCTGCCGCATAAGCTTCGGAATGTATATAGGAAATCTCCTTTAACTTAAGGGAACCTTCCAGGGAAATGGCATAATCTATACCTCTTCCTATGAAAAATACATCCTTGGCTCCAATGTAACGGTTGGCAAATTTTTGAATCTTTAATTTATTGTTAAGCAGAAGCTCAATCTGGTCGGGCAGACGCTTCAAATCGCCCAATAGTGAGGAAAAAGTTTCTTCAGAGAGCTTTCCTCTTACTTTTCCAAGCTTCATTGCAAGAAGATACATGGCAATAAGCTGTGCGGTGTATGCTTTAGTGGTAGCCACCGCAATTTCCGGACCTGCCCATGTATACATGACATTATCCGCTTCCCTTGCAATTGAGCTGCCCACCACATTGACAATGCCAAGTACCTTACACCCCCTGGCCTTAGCTTCCCTGAGAGCTGCCAGCGTATCTGCCGTCTCTCCCGACTGGCTGATCACTATAACCATAGAGCCGTCCTCAAGTATAGGGTCACGATAGCGGAATTCCGAAGCCAGGTCTACTTCCACAGGGATTCTTGCAAGCCCTTCCAGAACATATTTACCGGTCATACCTGCATGGTAGGCTGAACCGCAGGCAACAATATGTATTTTATTGATTGCCTTAAGTTCCTCGTCAGTCATATTCAGTTCTTCAATAACTATATCATTATCTTTGACTCGTGGAGTCAATGTGTCTGAAACCGTCTTGGGCTGCTCATACATCTCTTTTAACATAAAATGCTCATAACCGGCTTTTTCGGCAGCATTCGCATCCCATTCAATGGTAACGGGTTCTTTTTTAATCTCCTCTTCATCCACCGTATAGAAGTGCATATGGTCATTACGAAGCCGTACTACCTCATGGTTATCAACATAATACACTTTTCTTGTATATTTAAGTATTGCCGGCACATCGGACGCAATAAAACAGCCATCCTCGTTCTGCCCCACTATCAACGGACTGTCCTTTCTTGCAGCAAAAATCTGGTCCGGGCAGTCGGCAAATACAATCCCGAGGGCATAGGAGCCTTCAACACGGTGCAACACCTTTGTTACTGCCTCCAGAGGATTTCCCTTATAGTAATAATCCAGCAAATGGGCCAATACCTCGGTATCGGTCTCGGAAACAAACTTATACCCCCTTGAAATCAGCTTCTGGCGCAGTTGTATATAATTCTCTATTATTCCGTTATGTACAACCACAATGGTTTCATTTGTATTAAAATGAGGATGCGCATTTAAATCGCTTGGAGCTCCATGAGTCGCCCATCTTGTATGTCCCACACCGCAAAGTCCCGGCATGGTTTCCCCGCCATGTGTAAGATTTTCAAGTATTTTAAGCCGTCCGGCCGATTTACGTATATTAATCTTTTCACCGTCATAAACAGCCATTCCGGCCGAATCATATCCCCTGTACTCCAACTTGGACAATCCGTCCAGAATAATCGGGGCTGCCTGCCTGTTCCCGATATATCCTACGATTCCACACATACTAACTACCCCCTTTTTCTTCCTCCGATATCCCATATCCCTTACTTGCATCAATCTTGCTGCTGGCTTGGATTATGTTGTCCATTGCCCAGTATTCCTTATTGGATGAACACTTAACCACAAGTTTTCTCGGCATTTTCTTATAGTTTTTGCCCAACTTATATCCCGCATACCTAAACCCGCTATTTATAAAATATGCCGGAATTTTATTTTTCATTTTCATATCTTTCAAATGGGCGACTGTCATCTTTATCAGCTTAAGTCCCTCTGACTCTGACGATATTTTTGCAAAAATCTCCGGATGATCAGCCTGGGATACTCCCAAATCAAAATTCCTGTGGAACTGATCCATATTACTGTAATCATGACAATGATATACCCTGGCGTCCGGACAATAAGCAATTCCATATCCTGCATAAACGGCTCCGGCTGCATAAATCATATCTTCATTAAATATGGTATGTTTGACAAATCCTCCTAATGAATCAAAAACTCTTCTCCTGTATGCCGCACATACATTCGAACAGAAAAAAGTCTTAATTCCCAT
This sequence comes from Lachnospiraceae bacterium, assembly GCA_022510525.1. Taxonomy (GTDB): domain Bacteria; phylum Bacillota; class Clostridia; order Lachnospirales; family Lachnospiraceae; genus UBA3282. The sequence goes on from JAFLTH010000017.1 coordinate 23,808, forward strand.
TTGCTCAATATCAGCCTTGGTCTTTACCAGTTTCTCATCAGGATAATTAAAGCTTCTTGTAAATCTCTCCACTTCGGAGCAGTAATCATCCGCAATCTGCCTTGCATAAGAAACGGCCACTTTATTCTGCCTCAGTCCCTTGATCAGCTCTTCCAACACAAATTCATCAGCCAAAACCGCATCCTGGGTTAACATAACAAAAACTTCGGCATCTGACAGGCGTACTCCCTTGTTTCTGGTATTTCCATGATCATACTCTCTTTTTGAAATATGCCTTACCGTTACATTTTTATATTTTTTGGAAAAAGAAGAGCCGTAAGTCAGACGGTCAAAATATTTTTGCTCCGTATTCATTATTATAATGCGCTGTACCGGAACTGTCTGACAGGCAAGTTTTTCCATTAAATCAAGAAATTTATAATCCGGCTTATAAGTCGGGATGATTACATCCACTTTTAACACTATTCTTCCCTCAAACGGCATAAGGAGCCTGCAAAATGTGGCTCCTTTGCTCTTTCTTTCTTTATATTCAATATCGTTTACAAATCAACTACTTCACGTATGCACCTGTATCTGCGGCAACCTTATTACTGCATTCCTTAACCGTTGAAGAAGGTTCATATTCATAATCATCAAACAAAAACTGATGCAGCCATTTAACATTTTGCTCCAAATCAACCGGTATGACACAGGAGCCCTTGCTTCCGACAGTTCCGGTTGTTCTGTACTCCTCTGTCGGGAAACCGGCCGTTTCAGAGATATTGTAATCGGTTACATGGGTTAATACTTCCACAATCTCCGTCAGGTCAAGCGAAGTATAAACTTCTGAAAATACATTATTGGCAATCTGCGTAAGCGATGCAGGCGTAGCTTTTCTGGCCTGGTCGGCAACCGCGCTCAAGACTTCACGTTGACGTTCTGTACGCCTGAAATCATCTCCTCCGCCATAACGCACACGACAGTAACCGGTGGCCTGAAGACCGTCTAAAAGAATGTATCCGGTTTCTCTAAGCGGTGTGTAATCTCTCTTGAGGTTATCAGCCATAGTCAACTGATAGCTGTTTAAGTGGGTCATTTCATTATCATCCACATCGATGTATACTCCGCCAAGTGCATCGATGGTATCGCTGAGTCCCGCAAAACCAACGGTAACAAAATCCGTTATATTCATGTCCAGATTCATATTCAGCATATTAATTGCCATTTCCGCACCGCCTTTGGCATATGCGGCATTACACTTATTATACGTATCATTGCTGAGATTCAGATAGGTATCACGGTAAACCGACACCAGCTTGCAGTCTCCGGTATCCTGATTAATTGAGGCAATCATGATACAATCGCTTCGGGTACTCTTGGAAAGCGCTCCCGTGGTGGAATCCACACCAAAAAGTGCGATATTCCGATAACCTTTCATCGTTGTTTCCTCTGCCTGCTTTACCGTATCATTAATTATGATATCCTCGGATATAAATTCGTCTAAGTCAACTCTTTTGGTTTTTTCTCCTGATAAAGTAATATACAGAACCATGACCATTATCAAAAGGACAAATATTTCTGCAATAAATAGAATAATCCTCCGCCTGGTCTTCTTTGCCTGCTCTTTCTTGCTGAGCTTTCTGCCAGGGGTCTTTCCACCGGAAGTTTTTGTGCCCGATGACTTTTTCACAGGCCTCTTTTGTTCTTCATATGCATCTCTATTGTTTTTTGTCATTTTAAGTACTCCCTTGATTTCCTGTTTCACAAAATAAAGTAAGTTCCACTTAGCATTATACTACATCTTGTAATAATTGCAATATCTAATTTCCACAACCTGCGATGTTTGGGTCAAAGAGCCAAACTCGCAATTGAAAAATCTAAGATTTTTCAATTTAGTATTGCATTAATAAGCATTTTTATTTATGAAACCTTTAAATATAGTCAAAAACATTATTTTAATATCAAAGGATAAGGTCCAGTTCTCTATATAGAAAATATCATATTCTATCCTGCGCTTAATAGAGGTGTCGCCACGGTAGCCGTTAATCTGTGCCCAGCCGGTAAGTCCGGGTCTCACCTGATGTTTCACCATATACCTTGGAATCTCTTCCTTAAACTGCTCTACAAACTGGGGCCTTTCAGGTCTTGGTCCCACTATGCTCATATCGCCTTTTAATATGTTAAAGAGCTGCGGGAGCTCGTCCATACTGGTTTTTCTAAGCAGTTTTCCGACTTTGGTGACACGCGGGTCATCTTTCATGGTCCAGCCCTTTTTCTCCGCATCAGGTCTTTGCACTTCCATAGTACGGAATTTATACATTAAAAAAGGTTTATTATGCAGACCTATACGCTCCTGTTTGAATATAACCGGTCCTCTGCTGCTGCATTTTATCGAAATTGCGGCAATCAGCATAATCGGCGAAAAGACCACCGCTCCGACTAACGACAGCACAATGTCCACCACCCGCTTGGTAAACCAGTTCAGGGTATTGGTAAGCGGTACATAACGTATATTTACAACCGCAAGTCCCATCAGGTCCTCAGTATAGGGTCTGCTTGGAAACAGACTGTTATAGTCAGGTATAAATTTAGTATGCACGCCGGATTTTTCACATAAATCAACAATATATTCCAAACGGGAATAATCATTTAACGACAGAGTAATTGCAATCTCATCCAGCTTGTTCTCCGGCAGTATATACCGCAGGTTGCCGATTGTCCCCACAACCTTGACTCCTTTGTATACGGTTCCTCTGGGTACTGCATCATCCAGAATTCCACGTACGACATAACCCCATTGAGGATTGGAATTAATCCTGTTTATATACTCCTCTGCCGCCCTCGAATAGCCCACCAGAAGAATATACTTTATGTTGTAGCCTTTTTTTCTGAAAAACTGCAGAACTTCCCGTATGAGGGTACGACTTATGGTAGTGAATATAATATTTATTATATAAAACATACCCATCATGGAACGCGAAAAGTCCACCTGCTTAATTGCATACCAACCCGCCATTAATATGATAATTCCTACGGTGTTTGCCTGAAATATATTAATTATCGCATATTTATGCACGGTTGCACGTTTGGGGGTGTACAAATTAAAATAATAGTAAAGAATCAGATAACCGGGTACTATAAAATACAATAATTCAAAATAGGTCTGCATATTAAGTACGCCTACCGATGAATCCATATCAGAAAAAGGACTCTCGAACTTAAGATACCATGCCAACATATATGAAATTGCAATAATAACCGCATCTATCAAAATGTGCAGCCTGTTAAAATATTTCTGGTTATCTTTAATCATAAAATGTATCTCCTATACGAACCTTTTTATGGTATTAATCCACAAAAGCAGCTGTATTTTACAATATGATATAAAATTAGCCTTACTATACTTTACTTTATGTTTTCTGCCCTCAGGCGAAGCAGAGATGCGGATGCCCTTAATCAGACCCTTAAGATATACCGCTCCCAAGCCTTTATTTATAAAAAACATTATCTTTATACCAAATCCAATCATCAAAAACGGAAGGTTCAATATGATCTGAATAAAAGGCATATTTTTATAAATTATATAAATGCTGTTCCTTGCTGTCAAATCAGCCTTGAATTCATTATAACGGGAACCCGATACCGCACTTCCTGCATGGTAAACCCTTGCCCTTGGCGCAAATACATTGCGGTAGCCGTATATCTGTGCCCTATATCCCAAATCCACATCTTCCAGATATGCAAAATGATTCTCATCCAGCAGCCCTATCTCATCCAGAATACTTTTTCTGTATATTGCCGCTCCTGCGCAGGATGAAAAGATTAAGCGACATTTACTGTAATTCCTCTCAGGCTTACCCTTGCCTATTGCAAAGGCCCAGCCGAGTGAACAGTATAAATCACCCGCATCGTCAATTTTATCCCTGTCATACATGGAAATCATCTTGGCCGCGGCTGAAAAGATGTTATCATCACTGTCCATTATACGCTCAAGCTCATTTACAAAACCGGGCTGCACCTGCGTATCATTATTCAACAAAATAACATATTTGGTATCCGATGCTGCAATTCCTTCATTTACGGCTTTACAAAAACCAGTGTTATTTTTTAATTGAATTGTTTCCACTTCAGGAAAATTTTCAGTTACAAGCTCATAACTTCCGTCCGTTGAAGCATTATCCACCACAATTACATGGGCATCTTCCTGCTCTAAAGACCTAAGGCAGGTTTCTATATAATTAATTCCGTTGTAATTTGGTATTATAATTGTGGATTTCATTTATTAAATCTCCATTTAATATTTATAATTCCTTTACATTTTTACAGCAAGTTCAGGATTCCATACAACCAGATATCCCCGCTTTGCCGCTACATCTCCAAGTTTCATACTAAGTTTCTTATATCCCTCTTCATCACAGGAAAGGCCGGATACATCCGCAAGCATCTGTTTTCCGCCCTCTTTATACATAACGCCAGTTATTTCAGTAAACAAAGGCTGGAGCTCGCTGCAAAGTCTCATACACCGTATATCCACCGCGCTGCATTCCTGCATAAGCGAGGCTCTGTGTGTGCTTCCACCGCTGTATTCCTTATGAAGACCTTTATACAGCCTTTCGCCTTTTTCATTATAAATGCCAGATGTTATTTTATTATGTCTGTCTAATACCCTGCCACCTATTATTCCCACCTCCGGACGCACGCTAAACATATCCGGCAGATATTCTATCCTGTAAAAACCAAGGTGCAGGGCATGGCTGATTCGGGTATTCCAGCCGCGCCTTTTACAGAAATCCTCCAAAGCAGACTTACCGGCTTCGTAAGCATAGGACTTGCTCGCCGTATTTTCCGCTGTGGAATCTCTATGACACCGCCAGTGGTACAACACTTTGGGAACGTGAACAATGTTCTTCCCCACATCATTTATGGGCATCTCGTCCATCAGCCCCGAAACAACCCTTAAAACAAGGTCATAATCCTGAGCACCGTCATATTTCTTCCGAAGTTTCAGGCTCTTTATAAGTTTGGTTTCCACCATCATAAGGTGGCATATATAATTATTGGACAATATTAAGTCCAGATTAAAGTCGTTTTTAATATGCGGCTCTTTAAAATAACTGCTGTTATCGTCAAACTTGTCCTCATCCGAATAAAGCAGAACGGGTTTTTCTCCTCCCGTACTATTTTGCTGAATTGCTGCTGCCATCTCATACAAAGCATCCGCTGTCAGAATATCATCATGATCAAGCAATGCAACATAATCCCCTTCGGCAGCTTCTATCCCCGCATTACTGTTTTCCGAAATTCCCCTGTTCTCTATAAGCTTAATGTACCGGATCCTTCTTTCGTTCTCATTATCCTGATACTGCGCCACAATATCTTCCACTCTGCTGCTGTCACCGGCATCCGCTATAATGAGTTCCCATCTCTCATAACTCTGTCCTCTGACCGAATCTATCATTTCCCTAAGATGCTCTTCCTTAGTTTCATAAGCCGGCACTACTATACTGAAGCGGTAAGGAAAGCGTTTCCAATCTTCTCTCTGCGTTGCAAGTGTATTCCCGTCAGGCTTATCATAGATGTAATCGGACTTTCTTTCCTGTCCTATGCGCTCCATAGCAGCATAATACGCATGTTTTATGCCGTTTTTACGTATATAATTAATCGTTTTATTGATGTTGCTTCTGCTTAATATATGCTTTCCCATTTAATATCTATTTCCTGCTTAAATACATTTCTCAAATAGCCATGATATTATAGAATCGCCCCGAATGACCGGGACGATTCCATTTTATCTCATTATTATTATAAATACGCTTTCAAATCCTCGGTAAGCTTCTGCAGCTTCGCATCCGCATCCTCAAGGCTGGTTCCTTTAACTCCCATATAGAACTTAATCTTAGGCTCGGTTCCTGACGGACGTGCGCAACACCATGAATCATTGGTCAGGTCAAAGTAAAGCACGTTAGACTTAGGCAGCCCCGTCTCGCCCTGGGCACCTGTCTCCAGATTTAAGGTCTTGCCCGTATCATAATCCCTGAACTCTTTTACTTTGAGGTCACCGAAGTTCTTAGGCGGATTGCTTCTTAATTTATTCATCAGGTCAGCAATCTCTTTGGCTCCGTCGATTCCCTTCATAGTGATTGAGTACTGGCTTTCCTTGAAATATCCGTACTTCTCATAGAGCTCAATCATCTGATCCCATACGGTTTTGCCGTTTTTCTTACACCATGCCGCCATCTCGCACAGACACATAACAGCCACAATAGCATCCTTATCCCTTGCATGGGTTCCTGCAAGACAGCCGTAGCTTTCTTCCAGACCAAATACATAGTTGTTGGAGCCCGACTGCTCAAAGAGTTTAATCTGTTCGCCTATGTACTTAAAACCTGTCAATACTTCGATGCATTTAACCTTATAGTCGGCAGATATGGCCATAGCCATATTGGTTGTAACTATTGTAGTAACAAGTGCGGGATTTTCAGGCATTCTGCCTGTTGCGGTTCTTTCCCTGAGAATATATTCCGCAATCAGCATTCCGGACATATTTCCGGTAAAAGGAATATATTCACCGCTCTTGGTATCAAGCGCATAGATTCCGAGTCTGTCGGCATCAGGGTCGGTTGCCAGCACGATATCGGCATTTTTTTCTTTTGCGAGTTTAAGGGCAAGTGTAAAGGCCTTGGGATCCTCGGGATTAGGATAAGCCAGAGTAGTGAAGTCGGGGTCCGGCATTTCCTGCTCAGGCACAACATACACATTTTTGAAGCCTATCTCGTCAAGTATTCTTCTAACCGGCAGATTTCCCGTACCGTTGAAAGGAGAATATACAATCTTCATATCCTTCGCAACTTCGGATATGATTTCAGGATGGATGATCTGTTTCTTGAGTTCCACCATATATTTATCATCAATTTCCTTACCTATAACCTGATAAAGACCCGCCTTAACAGCCTCATTCTTGTCCATAGTCTTAACATCATGGTAATTGGTAACATTGTTTACTTCGGTAATGATTTCTTTATCTCTTGGAGCCGCTACCTGCGCGCCGTCTTCCCAGTAACACTTGTATCCGTTGTACTCCGGAGGATTGTGGCTTGCAGTAATAACGATACCTGATATACAGCCCAACGTACGCAGTGCAAAAGACAGCTCAGGCGTAGGTCTGAGTGAATCAAATACATAAGCCTTAATTCCGTTAGCTGCCAGGCACAATGCTGCCTCATCCGCAAATTCTGGAGATTTTCTTCTTGAATCGTATGCTATTGCAACGCCTTTGGACTCCCCGCCCTGTTTCTTGATATAGTTGGCAAGTCCCTGTGTCGCCTTACGTACTGTATAGATGTTCATACGGTTGGTACCTGCGCCTATAATACCCCTGAGACCGCCTGTACCGAATTCCAGATCCTTGTAGAATCTCTCTTCAATTTCCTTCTCGTCGTCTTTGATTGCCTGAAGTTCTTTTTTGGTATTGTCATCAAAATAAGAATCTTCCAGCCAGAATTCATACTGATCTTTGTAACCCATGCTTCTTCCCTCCATTATAAAAGTTTAAAAAATTATAGATGATACTATTTTACCATACTACCCGTTAATTTTCAAAGCAAAGTCGCTTCTGTCCAAAGAAAAATTAATATTATAGTAAGGGTCGCCTTTTTCAAGCACTTTCCGCCATTTTTTGCGGAACCTTTCAGACTCTTCATCGTATCTTGCCGCGTTTTTTCCTTCGCTGTCCGATCCTCTGGATATCGATTCATAGTGATAAAGCTGTGCAAACGGTGTAAATACGTTAAGATATCCGGCTTCCCTTAAGCGAAGGCAGAAGTCCACATCATTTAATGAAACTTCAAAAGTCTCGTCCAGACCGCCAACTTTTTCATATAGTTCCTTTTTAACCATAAGGCAGGCACCTGTCACCGCGCTCACATTCTGGGCATAGCATAGTCTCCCCATATATCCGAGGTTGTTCCTGCTTACCCGGTAATGTGTATGTCCTGCCGTCCTGTGGGCGCCAAGCCCTATTACAACTCCCGCATGCTGTATCGTTTTATCCTCATAATAAAGTTTACATCCGACCGCGCCTACATCCTCGCGCTGCGCATACATAAGAAGCTCTTCCATCCAGTTTAGCGTAATTACCTCGGTATCATTATTCAAAAGAATAATATACTCTCCGTCCGCTTTGGAGACACCCAGATTATTAATGCGTGAATAGTTAAATCCACCCTCATAATCTATTACGCTTATTCGGGGATTTTTGGACAATTCTTCGTAATATTCAAAAATTTCTCCGGTCTTTGAGTTATTTTCCACAATAACTATATCATAGTTATCATAGCTGCTCATTTCCAGGATAGAAGTAATGCAACGCTTCAAGTCCTCAAGATGGTCCTTATTTGGAATAACAATTGTTATTTTAGGCTCCCCTTGTAACTCATAGCGTATTCTGAATATTGTTTCAAAAGCCCTGGTAGATGTAATTTCAAAGTTTTCAAAACCTTTGCTTTTTAAATGCTGTGCAACGGCTCCCTTGGCGGCATCAATGGCATAACTCTTGGCATTGATGTCCGAAGCAACACTTCCTTTGTGGGAACGCCAGTAATACATAAGCTTCGGGATATGCACTACATTCCTTGCCCTATCGGTCAGACGAAGTATCATATCATGGTCCTGACTGCCGTCAAAGCGTGAACGAAACAGCTCCGTACCCTCTAATAATTTCCTGTCAAATACGCTGAAATGGCAGATATAATTATTGGCTCGCAGGTTATCAATTGCAAAATCCGGCTTGAAATGAAGAGTAATCATATTGTCAATGCTGTCACCATGAAATGTGGCTTCATCACAGTATATATAATCCGCTCCCTGCTCGCAGATTGCCTTCATATATTCAAATAAAATAGATGGATGGAGGATATCGTCATGGTCAAAAAGCCCAATATAGTCTCCGCTTGCCATTGCCAGAGCCCGATTGGTATTTCCCGATATTCCTTCATTTTTCTCAAGACGCTCATACAGAATACGCCCTTTGCTTCCAATGCGCCCCGCCAGTTCGGGATGTGCGTCAAGATACAGACTGTCATCCTCCATATACTCCCTGCATATCGACTCCACATACCCATGCAGGTTATCGGAACCGTCAGCAAGACAAAGCTCCCAGTTTTCATAAGTCTGTGCAAGTACGGAGTCTATTGCCTGGGTTAAAAAGTTCTCAGGCGTATTATAAAGTGGTATAAGAATGCTGATTTTAATATTCTTTGGAAAAACCGTCTCGCGCTGCTTTTCCGCCTCTTCCGGAGTAGGAAAACCTGCACTTCCATGCTGTATCTTAGCCTTTTTTTCTATGAGTTTGGAATCAACCTTACGTGCAAACCCTCTGATACTCCCGTAATTGCCAATCCGCTCCTTCGTTCTATGCGCCCAATGTACAAAAGAGCGTAACGGTTTGGAATATTTCCAGAAAACACTGCCCTTGATTCTTGAGAGCTTGTGCTCCGTATTCGCCACTAGTTCCTGCTCTTTGACAAGTTTTTCCTCAAGCGTCTTACCTTTTAGCCGCTCGGTTTCATACATATCCTTATAATAACGCAGACTGTCGTTTTTGTCTTTTTTTTCACGATTTTCTTCCATATCCGTTTTTATCCTTCTTATTCTATCAGCAGTCTTTCATCCGACCAGACTACATATTTCCTGTGTCGCTCCGCATCTTCCGCTATCATTCCTATTTTCCAGAGTCCGGCTTTCAACTTATTTTTTTCAAAACGCACCACAAAGCCTGCAAGCGATATATTGACCTCATTAGTCAATGCTTTTTCCACGTCACTTCTATGCCATGGAAAAGGCGCTATTTTATACAGACTTCCGCCTCTTCTTTGCAGAAGTATACTTCGGGTATATCTTGCATTGTCCTCGCCGGGAATATAGCTCCATCCCGAAATGGCAATGACATCCGCATCATTACGGTCATTCTTTTGCTGTTCACCGAAATTATCCACTACCAGATGAAGCCGGTCCGATTTAGCCTTGGAGAGTGTTTCATTATCCCCCGGAACAAGTTCCGAGAGCACATCTTTTCTCATATGATCACATTTAAAATTACAGGTGTAATTTATACTATCATCAATAAGGTTCCTATTATAAAAAGGATCTCTTTTACTCATTGACGGATGCTTTGAATACAAATTCTCTTTTTCCGCAAGCAGGCGCATCCACTTGTTATTGTCATTCTGATCCAGTCCTCTGCTCATAGATTCATGATGATAGAGAACCGCATCATTGCGCAGCACATTATAATAACCCGCTTCGCTCAGCCTAAAGCAAAGGTCCACATCATTGTATGCCACCTTCATCGACTCGTCCATACCGCCCGCTTCCAGATACTTTTTCTTTTCTATCATTAAACAGGCTGCCGTGACCCCGACCATATCATAGGTAAGGCAGTTACGTCCGTAATAATAACATCTGTCATCTATTAATGAGGTGAGTTTATGTGATGGGCCTACACCCATATTGGTGATTCCAACGTGCTGGATCATGTCACTGCCTGCATACCAGAGCTTGGCTCCCACCGCACCCGTATGAGGCTGCATCGCCTGTCCCAGCATAATCTCCAGCCAGTCTTTATGGATAATTTCAATATCATCGTTTAAGAGAAGCAGATAATCTCCCGAAGCATTTTTCACCCCGAAATTACACATTGCAGAAAAATTAAACTCCATCGGCTCATAAATATAGGTAAAGCCGTATTCTTCCTGCAAAATTTCAACCTTGGTTTTATTCTCCGGAGAACTTCCGTTATCTACCACTATCCACTCATAATTTCTATATTCGGTCCTCTCGCGGAAGGATGAAAGGCATTGCTCCAGCAATTCAGGATGATCCTTTGACGGTATTATTACCGATACCATTCCCGTTTTGGCCTTTCCGGAATACTCTTTTCTTATTCTGCCTATATCATAACGCACATGATAGATATCAGGGTCTGCGCCTGTCTCCAAACGCGCCATAACTCCCCTTCTCTTGAGTACTGCCTCTTTCATATCACAAAAAGCGGCTTCATAGCCTGTCATATAATGCCCCTGCTCGAGTTCCTCAAGCAAAAGCTTCTCTACTATCTCAAGTGCATCCCTGCCTGCCTGTTTAGCTTCCTCGATTTCTTCGCTTTGGGCTGCACCGGGTTCATAGCGATTATGAAATAACACCTGCTCTATATTCCCTATTCTGTCATGTACAACTTTATCTCCGCTCTGAAGGCTCCTGACCAGTCTGTCTCCCTCTTCAAGCGTATATGCCCGTTCTTCCAAAAGCAGGCACAGGTCATAGAAGTCGGAATAAGAACCGGAGTTGTATCGTTCTCCCTCCAAAAGTCCGTGATAGAGTGACTTCTGCACAATTATCATATGCCCTGCATAACAAAATGAAAGCATTGTATCCGGTGACCAGCCCGGCTTAAACCAGGGGTGCATCCTGTTAGATAGGTCTTGCCAGTAATAATCCTCGTCCGCATAAGCAAATAAACAGCTTCTGTTTTTGTTAAACCACGATTTAATTATCTTGGATGCATTTTCATCCAGTACACCGTTACCGCACAATATTATACAAAGCTCAGTGCCCTCAAGCTCTATCTTTTTCCAGCCATTTACCGCTAAATTATCAGGTATTTCGTTTATATCATGTGAGACTTCATTTTCCGCTATCCATTGCAGATATGGGTGCTTCTGCTTAAAGACTTCATCTTCATACTCTTTATAGCAGTCTTTAGATATCATAGCATCTGTTATCTTTTCAACTATGGGATTTCCGGTTTTATTTTTTGAAAAAAATGCATAATAACACTTTCTCACAGGCGCAGACAACTTCCAGAAAATACTCTTTTCAATACGCTCAAGGTTATCCTTAAGTTCCTCTTTCTTAAGCTGCTCATCTGCTAATTTTGCTGCAAGGAGGTTATTTTTCTTTTTTTCTTTTTCATAGGCCGACTGATAATAGGCCGCCCAGTCATATGAAACCCGCTTCTCTTCCATAGCTTAAAACAACCCTCTTTTCTGCATATGCTTTACTGTTTCCTCAGGCATTCTTGTTATCTCCATTGACACCTTAAGAAGGTTTTCCTGTTTTTGTCCAAGCCGGGATAACTGCAAAGTAATATTCGGATCATCGGTGTCAAAGGCATACACTCCGTCCCCTATACAAATGCCATTGGTGGAAATACATTTATTCTTTCCCGAAATAACCGAGTCATTCCACTTTACTTCTTTAAGAAGGACAACACAGTAATAACTGCAGGGGTCAATACGCAGTGCCTTTCTTCCTTCAGGCACAACTATCTCTAAACCATCTTCGATACTGTACTCATTATCATCCACAAAAAATGAATTTTCCTCCGAAAAACCACTTCCCGTATCTTCATAAACCTGTACCCTGCCTTTATGCTTCTCGGACGGTGCCAGCATAGGAATTTCGGAAATACTATAAACAGGTTGTCCGATTGCATCCCTTATTTCACCCATTGACAGCCGCTTGCCGGTAACATATTTCTGGAAATACATCTCCTGCTGCCGGAAAAAAGCCGCATTTTCTTCGGTTATACCCAGTTTTTGTAAAATTAAATCAAGATTTAGTTTATCTCTTTTTGCATTTTCAAGCAGATAACAGTAAACTGCACGAAATGCAATCTCTCTGGTCTCTACCTGTTTATCAAATACCCATTCATAATCTATAATATTCCACTCTCCGTCCGGAGAAATCAGAATATTGGAAAAAACCAGGTCATAATCGGTTATCGGTAGTTCCTCATTATAGGATATCCTCTCAATATACTCATTAAATAACATATGAAATTTATCTAAATCATTCTTTTCCAGACATTCGTCAAGATATTCTTCCAGAGTTTTTCCTTCTACATACTCAAATTCCGCATATACCTTTTTTACTTCATCATCTGCAATAACATCTTCCGGCTCCACCAGAATACATTTGTTAATTTGCAGGTTTCCGCCCGCAAATCTCTCCAAAAGTTTCTCATAGCCCAGACGCATCCCCGCTATATGCTCAACAGACTCATTAGATAACGGATGTTTTTCTATCTTTTTAACTGTCACTCCCTCGATTTTGGAATGTGTAAGCAGGGTTTTTATCCGATACTCATTTGCTCTGTCATTGGAATATCTGGCATACTTAATCTTAGTTTCCGGTCCCAGTACCATCATATATGAATTGGAAAAAAGAGGGAACTGTCCTTCGGATATAAGGGTATCAAATACCAGCTTTTCATCAAAAAGCAACAGTCTCTCCCTGTCAAAATTACGAAGATTTGAGGACAGTTCGCCTGCCTTTGGCAGACGCTCATCCGAATACAGGTTTGTCATAAACTTATAATCGGGATAGGGATAATACATAGACATTTCAGCATCCGAAAAACCACAGTTTTCTGCAATTTTAACAAGAGCATCCCTTGTAAATGTTCTGACAACACCATCCTCGGGATATCCCTCAAGTCCGCTAAACCAGGTTCCAAGATGGTCTTCTTTGCAGCCTGCCCAGTATTTAAGTCCCAGCCTGTTCTCAATGGCTATTACAATACGCCCGTCCGCCTTCTTATGTCTGGCAAGAATACGCAGATAATCTTCAAATGGATTATCGGAATCAATATATGCCTGCCCATACTCAAAAACCCCTATTAGGCATATAAAATCATAATCGTCTGCCAAATCCGGTTCTATATCCTGAAAATTACCCACATGAATAGTAACATTATCACAATCCATATGCCTGTACGCATTTATTGAGCTCCTCTTCTTAGAAAGCTCGACACAGGTCACTTCACCGGCTTTCCTGGACAATGCTCCGGTAATTGCACCACAGCCCGAACCAACCTCCAGAACCTTCATATCCTTGGTTATCGGCAGCCATTCCACAATATTTTCCCTAAGCTGTGACAAATGATAAAGTACCGGCCAGCTCTTTCTCTCTTCTATAATGCGCGCATACTCCACCTGCGAGTAATTTCTTGCAATTTCAAGCAGTTCATCCTCTACCTCACCGTCGCAGTACAAATCCTCACCGGAATAATGTTCAAGATTCAGTTTGACTTTTCCGATTTCTTCTATCATTCCTTCTATTTTACCTCTATTTTTGAATTCATATCATAAAACCCAACCGTATCCTTATCCGATATAACGGTCAGATTCAGCACATCATAAAGCCTGTGATAGACCGTAAAGTTATCGCCCTCATATCCTGTAACGCCAAGGGAAAGCAGATATTCTCCGCCCTGTAGATTCATCTCCTGGGTAAAGACTATCTCCTTGGTCTCCCCTGCCTTAACCGAATCCAGGAAGGCCTTTTCAAACATCGTATTGGTTCCCGTAATTTCGGTACCTTTTATATTTTTAATAGTAAAAGCAAATACAGGTGACGCTATATCCTGCACAACGTCAACCTTCATATGGATGGAAAAACTGTTTCCTTTTATGATAGCAGAGGTTTTAAGCCCTTTTTCATCCGTAATACAGTATTCCGAGATTATTGCTTTCTTAGAACCATACTCCAGTAAATCCGGATTTACATTGACTCCTTTAGTCAATCCTTCGGAGCCTTTCCCTGCCGCCAGCGCCCTTAACTGCTCATCTTCCAAAAGACTGTTATCGTCAGCATCAGATATGGCATACTGCCCGACCAGAACCTGTTTATAGGCATCTATCATCTCTTTGGGGTCTCCCTCGCCAAGCTTCACCCCCTGATTTAACAACACCACCCTGTCGCAGTACTTACTTATACTGCTGAGGTCATGGCTGACAAAGACTATGGTCTTTCCCATCTGCTTGAATTCTTCAAACTTGTGGTAGCACTTAGCCTGAAAAAAGACATCACCTACCGAAAGTGCCTCATCTACGATCAATATCTCCGGCTCAATATTTATGGCAACAGCAAATGCAAGTCTCACAAACATACCGCTGGAATATGTTTTGACAGGTTGATAAACATATTCCCCGATATCCGCAAATTCCAGGATGTCGTCCATTTTCTCGTCTATTTCTTTTTCGGAAAAGCCTATCATGGTACCGTTTAGATATATATTTTCAATCCCGTTATATTCCATATTAAAACCGGCACCAAGTTCAAGCAGAGCGGAAATACGTCCGTTTACCTCCACCTCTCCGGATGTGGGATTAAGAACACCTGTTATTATTTTAAGTATGGTAGATTTTCCGGAGCCGTTGGTTCCGATAATTCCCACTGTTTCGCCACGGTTTATGGTGAGGTTTATACCGCTCAGCGCATGATGGGGCGTATGAAGCTTACCTTTTCCGAAACCAAGTGCTTCCTTGACTCTGTCCGAGGGCTTATTATACAGTTTATACACTTTTTCAAGATTCGTAACCCGAATCGCAATATTTTCGTCCATATTAACCTCACTTTAGAGAATATCTGCAAAATGCGCCCTAAGTTTCTTAAATATCAGTGTTCCGACACAGAAGAGACTGATTGTAAAAATCCAAAAATAAGTAGAAGAATAAAAATGTTCAAAAAACCACACTTCTTCATAAATAGCGCTTCGATACCCATTAACAATATAAACCATGGGATTTAACTTAAACAATGCTTTCATAGAATCCGTGGTAAGCATTGAAATATCCCACAAAATCGGCGTTGCCCACATCCCGATCTGCAGCACTATACTGATGATCTGTTGTAAATCCCTGATAAATACAACAAGAGCGCAGGTGAAATAGCTCATTGCCAGCACAAGTAAAAACATGCAGAAGCTGTAATAAAACAGCTGCAACGTATATACACTTGGGTAATATCCGTATAAAACCGCCACAAGTAAAAGGATGCATACAAAAAATACATGTATGAAGGTGGCTGCTATTACTTTAATGATTGGCAGAATGCTTATATTGAATACCACCTTTTTAACCAGATAATTGTACTCAAGAAGCGCCATGGTTCCCTGCGTTATGGCCTCCGTAAAATAGAACCACGGTACAAGTCCTGCCGTCAGATAAAGTACATACGGCACCTGTACACCGCTTGCCACCAGCTGGCTCTTGGTGTCAAATACCCTGTCAAACACTATCCAGTACATAATCACTGTAACTACAGGCTGTGCCATAGCCCAGACCACGCCCAGATATGAGCCCGCATACCGTTTCTTAAAATCATTTTTCGCCAGTTTCCAGATGAGTTTACGGCTCTGGAAAAGCTCTTTTGGTATCGTCGTCAAACCTTCGTAAAACAGTGCAAAAATAACACAGGTAAACGTAATAAGTACGCAGCCGCTCACCTTTTTCATATTTTCGGTCGCCTGATCGGCAAGCGGATTATGGTGGTTTATGAGCACTATTCCCAAAATCAAACCAAGCCCCCAGAAAATAGCTATTACTGCGGGCTTTGAAATAATTCTCTTTTTCTTATTCAAATTATTTGAATTTTCTTTTATAACCGTATTATTTGCGCTCATTTTCCTTAAAAACTCCCGCTTCTATTTCCGGTATTTTTCGGTAAATTCTCTGATTCCACCCCACTTGGTATCTTTATCGGACTGAATAAGTTTCATTCCTTCATCAATAGGCCAGTCTATTCCTATTTCAGGGTCATTCCATATAATCCCGCCTTCGTCATTCGGGTGGTAAAAATCGGTGCATTTATACGCAAATTCCGCATAATCGGACAATACCAGAAATCCGTGTGCAAAATTTTTGGGAATAAAGAACTGTTTCTTGTTTTCCGCGGAAAGTTTTACCCCATACCACTTGCCATAAGTAGCGGAATCCGGACGGATATCCACCGCCACATCAAATACTTCCCCCTGTAAAACTCTTACAAGTTTGTCCTGTGGGTAATTAATCTGGAAATGCAGGCCTCTTAACACACCTTTGACCGAGGCTGACTGATTGTCCTGCACAAACACCTGATCTATTCCTGCTGCCTTGAAATCCTCATATTGATAGGTTTCCATGAAATATCCTCTTTCATCCCCGAAAACAGTAGGTGTAATTACCTTAAGTCCTTCTATCTCACATGTTTCTACAGTTATCTTTCCCATTTTGATGACTCCTTTAGATAATTCACAAAATAAATTTATTATCAGTTGTCTCTTTCCTCTATCGGCACATTTCCGATATCGCCCTCCACAACTCCGGTATAACCGCCGGAAACTGCCGAATGGTCAATTGAGGTATCTATATTCATATAACATAAATCCAGATCAACATTTGTCGAAATCCCGTTAATCATTCCTTTGGATGTATACTGCCACATATTATAATATCCGTCATAAGTCGGTACATCCGCATACTGTGCAAGCCAAATATTATAATTCGCAAATTCATCCGCATTCACTCTCTTTTTCAGCCAGTTGGTGGATGCATATACTCCGGCCTCATATCCTGCGGAAGCTATTGTATTAAGAAACGCCTTATGATACCTGGTCCTATCCTCCGGTGAAAGGTCATCCGCCCTTCCTTTGCCTCCTGAACTTTCGCTGTCCAAAAAGACCGGATAATCCACATCATATTCCCTGATAAGGCTGATTACCATACTTGCCTCTTCTATAGCCTCCAGTTCGCTGACCGCCTGTGTAAAGAAATAGACTCCCACCGGAATATCCTCGGCTATGGCTCCTTTTATATTTTCCTCAAAAAGCGGGTCTATGATCAGTGATCCACTTGATGAACCACGGTATCCGCAGCGTATGATGGCAAACTCTACCCCGTCTTTTTTTACGGCTTCCCAGTCAATTTCCTTATTCCATTTTGAAACGTCAATACCTTTTTTCGCGTTGCCCGCATCTATTTCAAAGGATGGATTCTCACTGCCATCAGCTTCATTTTCAGCTTCCTTTACCTCTAAGTCCTCCTTTGAAACATCCACATCATCTTCAGTTAACATCAGGTATTCAACATCATTCAGTACCTTATACTCAATTTCCTGCTTCACTTTGATAGTCGTTACCGTGTTGGGCACCTTATATCCGTCCATTTCATTCATGGACACACTGTATTCGCCTGCACGGAGACCGTCAATATAAATAATCCCGTCCTCATCATTGTCGGTATACTCGCCAAGTTCCTGAATCTTGATAGTAAAAGGCACACCGGTTATAAGCTTTCCGCGGCTGTTTACTATCATAATCCTTAAGTCCTTACTCACCGAACTCATAACAAGCGATACAACCCTGCCCGAATAGGTTTCGATGCTTTTATAGCGGACCTCCGGATCAAAAAAGGTTTCATCCTGCATAAATGCATGCAGATTATTACCAAGCTGTTTGTCATCAACATCGAGCAACTCACCGTCATCTTCGGAATCTGACCGGTTCACAGTTTCGCGAATCCCAAATTTTACCTTGACGGTATCCCAGTTCGTCGCAATAATAACGCCTGTTATTACAAAAAACATTATTACTACCGCAATTATAGTTCCTCTTAATTTCCTAGAGTCCATTCGCAACCTCTACCAAATATTTTCCGTAATTTGTTTTAAGCAGAGGCTGGGCCAGTTTAAGTAACTGTTCCTTATCAATAAAGCCTCTCTTAAACGCAATCTCTTCTATGCATGAAATATATAAGCCCTGTCTCTTCTGAAATGCCGCAACGAAATCCGCAGCATCTAGGAGTGAGTCATGGCTTCCGGTATCCAGCCATGCAAAACCACGTCCCAGCGTTTCTACCCTGAGAGTCCCCCGGCTTAAATATTCATTATTGATACTTGTGATCTCTATTTCACCGCGGGCGGAAGGTTTTACATTTGCCGCAATCTCCACCACATCATTATCATAAAAATAAAGTCCGGGCACCGCATAATTACTCTTTGGATGCTCAGGTTTTTCTTCAATCGATAAGGCAATTCCGTTTTCGTCAAACTCAACTACCCCGTATTCCCTCGGATCCCTGACATAATAGCCGAATATTGTAGCTCCTTTTTCCAGAGATGCCGCTTTTTTAAGAACCCTGGAGAAGCTCTGTCCATAAAAAATATTATCACCAAGTACCAGCGCCACACTATCCTTTCCGATAAAGTCGGCTCCGATTATAAATGCATCCGCAAGTCCCCTTGGTGTCTCCTGCACCGCATATTCAAAACGCAGCCCAAGCTGCTCACCGCTCCCGAACAATTCCTTAAATGACGGAAGGTCCCTTGGAGTAGAAATGATCAGAATATCCTGTATTCCCGCCAGCATAAGTATGGATAAGGGATAATAAATCATCGGTTTATCGTATACCGGCATAATCTGCTTGGACACTGCCTTGGTCAGCGGATATAACCTGGTTCCGGATCCGCCTGCCAATATAATTCCTTTCATATTTGCTCCCCTTTTCAGCTTTCATAGGTTTCGGCATAATATTTCTGATAATCGCCGCTTGTCACATTTCTCATCCAGTCCTCATTTTCAAAGAACCACTTTATCGTACGTCTGATTCCGTCTTTGAACATAGTCTCCGGCTCCCAGCCTATTTCTTCCCTGATCTTGTCCGGAGCAATCGCATAACGTCTGTCATGCCCTTTGCGATCCTCTACGTAAGTAATCAGATCATCACTTATATGCACTTTTCTAGGGTCACCGTCAGGCAGCATTTCTTTGAGTGTGTCCAGAATAATATGAATAATCTCAATATTCTGTTTCTCATTGTGCCCGCCGACATTATAAGTTTCAAACAATCTGCCCTTTTCCTGCACCATATCGATTGCCTTGGCATGATCCTCCACATAGAGCCAGTCACGGACATTTTTACCGTCACCGTATACAGGCAGTTTCTTCCCATTTAAAGCATTGTTTATAATAAGCGGTATCAGTTTCTCCGGAAACTGATACGGTCCGTAATTATTGGAACAATTAGTAATATTGGCAGGAAACTTATAAGTATCCATATAGGATTTTACCAGCATGTCCGAAGACGCCTTGCTCGCTGAATACGGACTGTGCGGCGCATAAGGCGTAGTCTCGTAAAAATATCCGCCGTCCTCTTCCAATGAGCCATACACTTCATCCGTGGAAACGTGAAGAAATTTCTTGTCCGCTTTATAAGTCCCGTCAGGCAGCTCCCACGCCGCTTTTGCACAGTTAAGCATAACTGCCGTGCCAAGAACGTTAGTCCGTACAAAAACCTCCGGATTTTTGATACTTCTGTCCACATGGCTTTCTGCGGCAAAATGTACTACACGGTCTATGTCATTTTCTTCAAAAATTCCCGATATTGTGTCCTTATCGCATATATCAGCTTTAATGAATGTGTAGTTATCCCTATTTTCTATACTTTTTAAATTCTCCAGATTACCGGCATAAGTTAAGGCATCTACATTTATTATACGGATTTCATTATCGTATTTTTTGAACATATAATGAATGTAATTGGAGCCAATAAACCCGGCGCCCCCCGTTACGAGATAGGTTCTCATTCGTTGCAATCTCCTTCTTAAATTCTCATATTACACAGCCTGCGATATTTGAGCCGCAGGCACAAATTCGCGTGTGAAAAATTTATTTTTCAC
>JAFLTH010000170.1 GCA_022510525.1 Lachnospiraceae bacterium
GATTCCACCAAGAAGAATCTGGAGATGAGAGTTGAGGCAGAGAACGGCGCTACAGCAGGTAAATTTGATCTGGCAAAACGCGCTAAGGCTGCTAACCTTGACGCAATCCATGACACAGTTCATGAGATGGCAAGAGATGAGGCTCGTCACGGCAAGGCATTTGAAGGTTTGTTAAAGAGATACTTCAGCTAATCAGAAATAAACATAACTTGTATAACCAGAAAAGGTATGTCGGCATCCGGCATACCTTTTTACATTTCTTTTTTACGGAAAACGGACCCAATCTTATATTTATCTACCCATACTGAATATACTTCCTCATAGCCTTCATATTCCAGTGTATTTCCGACCACTCTGGTATAATTTGCAATAATATATTTCGCATCATCCTGCGTATGAAGAATTCTGCCCGCATCCCGGTCGTCCATTACCAGTTCCGCCATCTCGATAAAATAACCGTCCACGGTTATCTGCTCGCCATCGTCATTATCCGCAATCCATTTAAGCATTTCAAGATTGGACATATACCAGGAATCCCTGTCGAATTTTGTTGCAATATTTCTTCCTACCCCATTAAAATACACAGCCTGATAAGGATGATTTCGAACGAGCCACACAACCTGCAGAATCAGACATACGGCAGCAATACCGTATATAACTTTTCTATTGATTTTTTGCAGCAAAAAGACGAGCCCATATACTGCAATGCAGCAAAACGGTACAAAAACAAAATACATATGCCGCCATTCTTCATAGATTCTGGAATTTAAAATAACCACGGCTCCCACAGCTCCCCAAAAGAGGGCTAAAGAACAGGTCAGCCATTTATACTTCCCGAGAATATCAATCCACTTATTCTCTGACTTCCAGACGGAAACCACCGCATAAACATGTCCCGCAGCAAACAGCACCAGATACCATACAGGGATACTGATTCCAAACCATGCAAAGAGATAATACCACGGTCTTTCCTCACATGTAACCAATCGACCGTTAAAAAGCATCGTACCGTCCCATCTCTCATAATGTGAAAATCCTACAAAGGTTTCATAAAAGGTCCGAACAGGTTCTTCCCATGCCGCCGGTGTAATTACAAACCAGGCAAGAAGATATAAAAAAATGATCAACGGATATTTCTTCCATCCGAACGCCGACTGCCGTGTCTCGTCAGTATGTTCTTGATGGGCGATTCGCGCCTGGGTAATATCTGTGACGATAAAATATCCAATCAAAAGAACCGGAAATAAAACACCCATAATACGCTGATTCGTCGTCAATGCAGTCACGAAAGCAAATAACAAGATATTCAGGAAATTACATTTTTCCACCACATTGACAAGGGTTAGCAGCGCTGCCATATTTAAGGCTGCAAAAATCAAATTTTTAATGTCATAAAACTGATATGCAAAGAATCTTGGATACAAAGAGATAAGAACCATGCCGGCTAAAGCATACCATCGGTTTCCGAAAATCTTCTTCAGAGCAAAATAGAAACATATATATCCCGCGACACAAACCAGGAAATTGTACAGATGGCGCCCCTGAAAAATGCGCCTCACAGAAAGGTCAAAATGTAAAAAATCTTCTACAAACACAAGCGGAAGCTGCATGGTGACGCCATAGTATTTAAATGCATACTCCGGCAGATCGTCCACATTCATCATACTGTCTATTTCTCTATGAAATAATTTGTCATTAATATATTTATATGCAACCCTGCTGTGCTCCCTCTGAATCGGTTCATCCACAGATACGTTGTAGTCCTGAAATACAGAAATTCCGACTGACAGATAAACAGCCAAAAATAAAATAAATATCAGCCTAAAGAATTTTCTATTCTGAAATAATGCTTTTATATTTCCATTCATTGTCTTTAAATTCATCAACCGGGCTCCGATTCATTTTTTTCCTTTTTTATAAAAACCG
This sequence comes from Lachnospiraceae bacterium, assembly GCA_022510525.1. Taxonomy (GTDB): domain Bacteria; phylum Bacillota; class Clostridia; order Lachnospirales; family Lachnospiraceae; genus UBA3282. The sequence goes on from JAFLTH010000170.1 coordinate 1,927, forward strand.
CCTTTTTACCAAGCACATAATTTAAAACAATCACAAGAAGCATGATGATGATTTTGGAAATACGGTCATTCCATCCGAATAATTCCACCATAAGAATCAGGCCGAAGAAATCCACCAGCCCCGTGAATCCTCTTGCCAGAATAAAGCGCAGTAATTCCAAAAATGTCTGCATCAGGCTATCATTGATGGACTTATAAACCCAGAACTTATTGAGAAGATAACCGACAACTTTAGATAAAATCAGACTGACTATATTCGATACCGTATAGATGATGCCGATTTCACGCAACAGAAAATATCCGACGGCATTTGTTAATGTAACTAATCCACCCGTAATGGCATATCGTATTATTTCATTATCCAAAAACCTGCGAATCAACTTTATCATGCCTATTCCTCATACCTGCAGGCTACACTTTTTCTTTAATATGCGCCTCTGAATAATTATTCCGCACTGTCACATCAACCAGCATATTTCCGATAAATCCAATCGATAAGAACTGGACTCCGAGAAAAATCAGCATAACACCTAACTGCAGAAGCGGTCTGGTTCCTATCTGAAATCCCATAAACCATTGTACAGTCAGATACAGACAAATCAGAAAACCTATTCCGAAGAATCCTGCCCCAACCTTACCGAAGAAATACATCGGCCTGTCATGGTAATTGGATAAAAAGGCAACAGACAGGAAATCAAATAATCCCCGCATATAGCGTTCCATTCCGTATTTGGATTTTCCATGTTTTCTCTTATTGTGATGTACCGGTATTTCCGTTATCTTAAAGCCTTTGCGATATGCCAAAACCGGAATATAACGATGCATTTCACCATAGACATCCAGACTGTCCGACACCTCTCTGCGAAATGCTTTGTAACCGCAGTCAAAATCATGCAACTTAAGTCCTGACATTTTAGATGTAACTTTATTAAACAGTTTCGAGGGAAGCTTCTTCTCCATCGGGTCAAGACGATTCACTTTCCATCCGACAACCATATCAAATCCCTCGTCTATTTTTAACAGAAAATTTTTAAGTTCTACCGGGTCGTCCTGCAAATCCGCATCCATCGTAATGATGATATCACCCGTAACATTACGGAAAGCGGCCTGCAGCGCAATAGACTTCCCGAAGTTTTTACGAAAAATAATATAACGGACTTTTTCATCCTGATTGCGCAGTTCCTTCATCACCTGCGCGGAATTATCCGTGGAGCCATCGTCTATAAAAAGGAACTCATAATCCGACAATAATTCTTCCGACAGACATAAGTTTATATTTGCCATAATCTGACTGTATAATTCATTTAATGATTCTTCCTCATTATAAGCGGGTATGACAAAAGATACCTTTCTTTGCATGGCAGACGAACTCCTTTCACTGTACATAATTCATGCTTTATTATAGTACAAGCATTACTGTATTGCAAATGTCCATTTCAATAGTTATACGTTAATATCCCTGCCTGATAATATCCGCAAGTCTGTAAGCTACATCTTCAAGGCTGCCGGACACAGTACCTCTGAACCATGCCATATACAAGCTGCCAGCTCCCCCTGCATAGAAATAACACCTTTCTTTGAAGGAGACACTGCTGCGCATCTCTTCATCAATATCCTCAGAGGAAGCCAGATGCCTCGCAATCAACTCAGGTAATCGCTCAATAAACAGATTCGTTGACTGCGAACCCATTAGGACAAGAATCAATTCTTTATTCTCCTCCAGATATTGAGAAATCTTTAGAAACATCGATAGAGGATCCTTGAACAGATAGGGGTTTTCCGCATCCGAAAGTAAATTGTACAGACTTTGTGCTACTTCATCTTCTATGCTTTGGATTAACATATTAATGTCCGTATAGTGTGCATAAAATGTACCTCTGTTCAACTCTGCTTTTTCCACGATATTGGTAACCGTAATCTTATCCAAAGTTTTCGCCTGAAGAAGCTCAATAAAAGCATTTTTAATCAGCTTCTTTGAACGGATAGCATTTCTGTATTCAGCTTTCTGCAACATAGTATTTCTCCATTCCTTTGCATATCCTTTCTATATAATAATATTTTACTTTAGATTTACAACAATTTTCAACTATTTGTTCAAAATTGTACACTCGTATAAAATATGTTCATTGTGCCCGGCTTTTGACAGTATTATAATACGTGACGGAATATACACCAAAGGAGTGAATCAAGTGGAAAATCCAAAAAAACAACAAGATGACACGGGATTTATGATAAAGGTAGCAACTTTTATAGTTGACAGGCGTAACCTGCTTTTTC
>JAFLTH010000171.1 GCA_022510525.1 Lachnospiraceae bacterium
CCAACTTACTATTTGCGCAATCCGTCCTCCAGGCCCAGCGACAAATTTCAATTTAATAATCTCAATGCTTATGAATTCTATTATAGCAGATTATTTGCAACCGTAAAATTTATTTTTCGACAAATATATATTGACAAATAATATTATATGCCGTATAGTATTATCAATAACAATATTATACGTCATATAATATTATAAATTATAACAATAATATACACTTTTATAATATTATTGACTCTTATAACGGGAGGCAGGTTTGAAAGATGTATATAAAAAGATGGAAAGGAGGATATCGTATGGTTTTTAATACAGGCGCCGCCCTGTTGGATGCCATTGTTCTTGCAATCGTATCCGGAGAGCCGGAAGGTACTTACGGTTATAAAATAACCCAGGAAGTACGTCAGGTAATTGAAATATCTGAGTCCACACTTTATCCGGTGCTGCGCAGACTACAGAAAGACGAATGTCTTGAGGTATATGATATGGAGTGTGCGGGTAGAAACAGACGCTATTATAAAGTTACAGAAAAAGGTCGCGCTCAGCTCAATCTGTATATTAGTGAATGGCATCGTTATTCTGCAAAGTTAAACAGTATTTTTGAGGGAGGATTGAAACAATGAACAGAGCGGATTTTATGAGGAGGCTGTCTGAACTTCTGGCGGATGTATCTCCGGCGGAGAGGGATGAGGCAATACAGTATTATAATGACTACTTTGATGATGCCGGTGCGGAAAACGAGCAGAGCGTTATAGCATCACTCGGCAGTCCGGAACAGCTTGCGGGAACTATTAAAACAGGGCTTGCAGACGGCGGGAATACCGGCGAGTTTACGGAGAAAGGCTTTTACGGATATGAGCAGAAAAGAAATGATGAGGTTATGGATATAAGTAAATCCTCGGGAGCGGAAAATAAGCGGGAGTCAGAGCAGCAGAAGGAATTCCAAGGTAGAGATAATGGCCGGCAGCAGAATCAGGGGAATGCAGATTGGCAGCAAAACAATGCGCAAAACGGAAACTCCGGCAGCAGGAATAATAACAGAAAGCCGATGTCAGGCGGCGCGATAGCCTTAATTGTCATACTGTGCATATGTGCATCTCCGATTCTTCTTGGTGTGGCCTGCGCATTGTTTGGTATTATTATAGGTATATTTGCTTCTTTATTTGGAATCGTTGTGGGAATCGGTGCTGCGGCTATCTCTCTTCTTATTGTGGGAGTATGTCTTTTTGCATACGGAATAGTATTATTATTCAGCCTGCCCCTTGGAGGTCTGGCCCTTATGGGTGTCGGTATGATTTGCGCGGCAGTCGGGCTGTTTTTCCTCTGGCTTACGGTAATGATCTGCGGTATGCTGATACCGTTAGTGATAAGAGGTATTGTAAAGTTATTTAATAATATTTTTAACAGGGGAGGGGCAACTGCATGAAAAAGTTTACTAAAGGTTGTTTGATCACGGCGTTGATACTTTTTATAATAGGTGCTGTATTCTGCGCAACATTCGGGATGATGGGCGGATTCAGGCAGATTGACTCGGTAGGCAGAAAGAGATTTGGAGATTTACAATTTATGCTTGGTGATGTGATTTGGTATTATGATGACTGGGATGAAGAGAGGTGGAGTGAGATGAAGAGTATCAGCAATTCAACGACTACGTCCGGGGAACGGACAAATTACAGCATTAACGATATTTCGGATATTGATATTCAACTGGGAGGAGAAAATCTGGTCATAGAGGAATCTGATGATGATTATATCTGGATTAGTAACAATTCCGGATATAACAGGGTTAAGTACGGGGTTAACGGAACTACGTTTAAACTTTACAGTACAAAGCGTGTCAGATTCTGGAAAGATATTTCACGCGGTAAGATATATCTTTACCTGCCAAAAGAACTGAAACTTGACAGTATTGATTTGGAAATGGGAGCGGGAAGATTAGAGAGTATCACTCTTAATTCCGATGAAATTAATATGGAGATAGGTGCTGCGGAATGTTCCATATTAGGCATGAGCGGCCGTGAGATCAGCATAGATATTGGAGCGGGAAAGGCCAATATTGACTCTATTAGTGCGGATAGTGCCAATATCTCTGTCGGGGCCGGCTCAATCAGTATAAAAGGTCTTGATGTAGAAGATGCATCATTGGAAGTCGGAATGGGAAATATGGATGTGGTCGGAAAGATCAGCAAAGATGCCGATGTGGATTGCGGAATGGGTAGCATAAATATGGAACTGCAGGATGATGAATCGGATCATAATTACTATCTTGACTGTGCGATGGGAAGTATCAGTATCGGAAGCAGTAAATACAGCGGTCTGGCATCGGAAAAGACTATAGACAACGGCAGCAGCAGTGATTTTAAAGTGGAATGCGCTATGGGCAATATTAATATTGATTTTGAATAGTTTAAAGTATATATTAATTAGTAGAACAGGATGAGAGAAAGGTATGGTGATAATATGGAAAATGATTACAGGAAATTAACTCGCTCAACCAGCAACAGAATGATATGCGGTGTGTGCGGAGGTCTGGGAGAATATCTTAATGTAGACCCGACGGTCATCAGAGTTATATGGGCTTTCTGCGCATTTGCAAGCGTAGGTACAGGGGCGCTGGTTTATTTGATTGCAGCGGTCGTGATACCGGAAGATATAAATGTGGTTTGATGATTAAAAGGCTGTACATCGGCAAGCGTGTACAGGTTGAATGGAACAGAGTCTATGAAAAGTGAGAAAAAAGCATTAATCATAAGGATATTGCTTCTTATAATCATCATAGTATGTGTAGTGCAGATAGCCACAAGCTATTATTTGTCCCTAAATAACCAAAAGAAGCAGAAAAACATTCGTGATATTCTAAAAGTTGAAGAGTTTGAACAGGAAGTTAAAGGCATACAGGATGATGATTCTGAAAAGGTTATGCGTCCCAGGTATGAAGAACTTTATTCAATAAACAGCGATCTGGTGGGCTGGCTTTCTATTGAGGGAACGGATATTGATTATCCGGTGGTGCAGAATGAAGATGATGAATACTATCTTTCTCATGATTTTTATGGTAATGAGGATAAGTATGGCTGCCTGTTTGTGAAAAGCTTTGTCAGCATTGATCCCTTGAATACAAACGTTATCATATATGGGCATAGTATGAAAGACGGTTCTATGTTTGGAAGTCTGGATGAATATAAGAGTGAAAAATTCTATAAGCAGCATCCCAAAATAAGCTTTGATACACTTTATGATGAGGGAACTTATGATGTGATTGCGATATTTGAAACGCAGGTTTATGAAGAAGAGGAAGACTTATTCAAATATTATCAGTTTTATAATGCAAATACAGAAGAAGAATTTTCATATTTTTATGACAATATTAAAGAATTATCTATATATGATACAGGCGTGACCGCGCAGTTTGCAGATACTTTTATTACACTTTCAACATGTTCTTATCATACGGAAGAAGGCAGGTTTGTTGTTGTAGCAAAACGCTCTGACGGAATATAGAATATAATTGACCAAACTGGACAATATACAGTATATGGATACAAAGAATAAACTTTCATTTGATTACTATATACTGCTATTCTTCATAGTGTCAGTATTCGGCTGGCTCTGGGAGGTTGCCCTTTATCTGGTAAACGAACATAAATTTGTAAATCGCGGAATAATGATAGGTCCATATTTGCCTATATACGGTGCAGGGGCGCTTTTTCTCTATCTGGTACTTAAAAGATGGGAAAAGAAGCCCCTGTATGTGTTTGTAATTTCCATTACCCTCTGTTCTGCCCTTGAATACTTTTCTGGCTATATTCTTGAAAAAATGTGGGGAGTTAAGTGGTGGGATTACAGCGAAATGTTTCTAAATCTGCATGGACGCATCTGTTTTATGAGCTGCTTTATGTTTGGAGTGGGCGGCATATTTCTTATTTTCTTTATTATTCCGATATATACGGTATTGTATAAAAAAGTATCCGATAAAACATCCCAAAAAGTGCGGATGACAATTGCCCTGCTCCTGCTCTTACTTTTTGTGGCGGATGCGGCATACAGTGCGGATTTTCCAAATGTGGGGCGCGGGATTACGTATCGAATATAACAATGCAGATTGCTAAATTGAAATTTGTGTAAGGGGGACGGATGGAGAGGCGTCGGAGTCGGGGCGGG
>JAFLTH010000172.1 GCA_022510525.1 Lachnospiraceae bacterium
TTCAGGTCCGTGTGATAGCAATATCATGAGGGTTCAAGTCCCTTTTCCTGCACTTATATTACTTCTAAAAAGCATCGCATAACGAGCGGTGCTTTTTGTATTTTCTTAATTTTTCGTGAATTTACAAAACTTTTTTGCTTTTTTAACCTAAGTATGGTAGAATAGAACACAATTCAGACTTATCTCGTGACAGAGTAGTTCCGGAGGGTGAATTATGAACAAAAGGAAGCTTACAGCATTAATGGCTGTACTTGTAATGTCGGCAATGGCGGCATGCGGCAATACAAAAGAAGCCTCTAATATGAATGAAGTGGAAGCAGAAAATATGGAGTCTTCAACTGACATTCTGGTAAGCACATTGGAATATATGTTAAATGAAGATAAGGTACCGAATGAAGCTGAAGATAACACAGAGCAGGCTGAAGAAGAGGAAACTCAGGCCAAGATAGAGGCAACCATTTACTATGGTAACGGAGCTTCGGATAAGCTTAACACCGAAGTATCAACTATGGAAGAACTCACTGCCGAGAATCTGATCAGTGCACTGTCGGGACATAATATTGTATCACTGGGTACCAAGGTCAATTCCTTTGAAGAGGAGGAAGGTACAAGGGGCAAAGCTCTGCATCTTGACCTGGATAAGGCATTCCGGGAATATCTAAAGACAATGAACAAAGAGAGCGAGAAGATAATACTTGCATCAGTAACGGCTACTTTTCTCGAAGCATATGATGCCGAGAGTATTACGATTACCGTAGACGGGAAAGTGCTTGAGACAAATCATGATACATACGAAGAACCGTTTAAATATGCACGGGAGTACATAAAAAGCCCGTCCGAAAGTAACTAAACATAAAAAAGCTAAAAGTGAAGACGTCTGCGTACCTCGTTGCGCAGGCGTGTTTTTGTCAGAATCGTAATCAGGGTAATATCTATAATTACACATACCGTGAGTACAACGGCAGACCAGCTTATGCTGCAAGATTTGTCATTAAATTTTTTTATTAAAAGTTCTAAAAAGACACAGAGGATTGCCGTTTCCGTAAAAAGATAGAGAGCGCCGGATAATATGTTAAAAGGAAATCTGTGTGCAAGCAGGCTGAATAATTCCAGTAAAACCGTTACCATTATTACAATTGGAAGTCCAAGCCTCCAAAACCATTCGGAATCGGACGTCAGGTAAGTTATAAGGTACAGGTATATACCGACTGCTATACCATCGGCAAGAAGGGATAGGTAAATAGGGGTTTTGGTATAAATAACTGCCGGAAAAGCCAGGAAAAACAGGCAGATGCAGGCTCCTATGACCACAAATGACCAAAGCGAGCCTTTAAATACAAGCAGATTTAAAAGCAGGCATGTTATGGCAGTTGCCGATAAAACTACGGACAAAAGGATTCCCAGGTCTTTTCTTTTAACAACTTCTACCTCGCCCTTGGAATTCGGATACGAAGCAGATGAATCAACATCATCAGCTTTATTTGGATTGATTACCGGCGTATTGCAAAGCGGACATTCTTTTAAAGAGTGATCCAACTCTACACCGCAATTAACGCAATATGACATAAGAATAACCGTACCTTTCTCTGCTTTCTATAATCCGAAAGCAGATATTATCTTTCATTTTTAATATATATCCTTAGTATCTCTGTTGCTTTCAATTTTAACGTGAATCCCATCCTGCACCAGTTTGCGGAAAAATAAGCGCTCCACATCACTTTCCACTATACTTGATGCAAAATTGATTGTAAGAGTATCCTCAAAGCTTATAATGGCACAGTTGGTACGTGATGAAAAAGGCTGTCCCATATAAATATCAAAACGCTCAACATGTGCCTTCATATCCTCCGGAACCTTCATTGCACCCATATTGGTCAGTCCGGCAGAAGAATTTTTGTCCTGCACCTTTGTATAAAAAGTGCGTACAACAAAATCCTTGATAAAAAGAGGTACAACACGGATGACAGGATTGCTTTGTGTTGCGGCATTGGTTGTAATGTCTCCGCGCAGGAATTTTTCATTGATATAGTAACGCATATAGTTGTGTACCTGCGTTACGATTTCTTCAAAAGTGTACTCCCCAAGACGCGGATCTATTGAAGGATATACCATAGTGATAAAATTCCGTAGTGTTTTCGACGGAAAAAAGCGTCTTAAATTAACCGGCATTGCGATTTTTACGGGTCTGAGCTTTATATAAAAATCATGTTCCTGCTTCTGCAATAAGGCGTATAGAAGCACCGAGTTAAGATATTCGGTAAGAGTGGCATTATATTTTCCGGCAACCGTCATAGCTTCTTTGACAGACATAATCCCGTCTATAATGTTCAGAGTATAAAAAGGCTCCTTGGTACCTCTTACCCGGTAAGTTTTTTCACTGGGTCTGGGGGGACGCACCATAGCATTGGCATAACGCATATATGCATCCTCCAATTCTTCCGGATCGGGAGTGTCGTCGATATTGAGTACAAAACCTGACGGCGTAACGTCATGTCCCTTGAGTTTAAGATAAACCGCAGTCATAGTCTGAAGCACACACATACCACCGGTTCCGTCCCCCAGACAGTGGTGCGCCTCAAGCGATATGCGCCTCCCGTAATAATATACCCTTATCAGATATCTGTTGTTTGCCTTGAAGGGCATAGGCATACACGGATTCTTAATATCTGGCATAACAAACGGTCCCGGTCTGTTATTAGGCTCCAGATATCGCCAAAATACGCCCTTCCTGATAGCAACCTTATAAGTCGGAAACCGCGGCAGTGTCATATCCAGAGCTTTCTGCAAAAGTTCAGGGTCAACCTCCTCTTTCAACACTACCGACAAACGATACACAGAAGAAAAGTCCTTACGCTGCAGTGTAGGATAAACAATAGCAGACAAGTCCAGCTTGTACCATATTTCCTTTTTATTCTTCTGTGTTGAAGCGGTTTTATGCATTATGGACGTTCCTTCTTATACGATTGTTTGATTAACACTATTATCTAAAGTTTAAGTCACTTAAATTTCAATTATAATAAATTATAATAAACAAAAATACTCATTGTATAAACTAAAATTTCACATTTTAGTTTATTATACCACATAATATACAGTTTATGGTAAAATATAAAAAATATAGCAAAGAGGTATATATTATGGCAATAACATCAAAAACCAATCAAAACTTAATGAACCTGATAAAAAGAATGCACGGTGTCGTGGAAAATACGGATATAGAAAAACACAGGCAGTCCCAGGACCACTTCGGTATCCTGCTTGGCGGCAACAAAGAAGTCACCATAAAAGAATTTGAAATAGAAGGCATTCACGGTGAATGGACCTCCGTTAACAGGGCGCATATGAAAAAATATATAATCCTATACTGCCACGGCGGCGGATATTCCACCGGCAGCAGTGTATACGCACGTACGCTGACAACTAAGTTAGCCACATCTACCTCGATGGACGTGCTTTGCTTTGATTACAGGCTCGCGCCGGAACACCCGTACCCCGCGGCTACACAGGATGCTATGAAAATATGGAATTACCTGATGCTGTTAGGTTATGGCGCAAGGGACATAATTATAGCAGGAGACTCTGCCGGAGGGAATCTGGCACTTTCATTGGTAATGAAACTCAAACAGGAAAACAGACTCCTGCCAAGGGGACTGGTACTGATGTCACCCTGGACCGACCTGACTTCATCCGGTAAATCACACGTCACAAGAGCTGATATCGACCCGGTTCTTGATGCGGTTTATATTAACGAAATGATTGAGAATTATGCAAAGGGTGAAAATCTCAAAGATCCTTTGATTTCCCCTTTGTTTGGCAGCTATGAGGGCTTCCCGCCCACCTATATACAGGTTGGCGACAATGAGATTCTCTTAAACGATTCCACTATGCTGCATAAAAAAATGGTAAAAGCGAATGTTTCGGTTAAGATGGATGTATTCAAGGGAATGTGGCACGTGTTCCAAATGTCGCCGTTTAAGACCGCATATGATGCTATGGATAAAAATGCGGAATTCATCTATGACATCTGCAGGTAGGTAAATTGAAATTTGTCGCTGGGCCTGGAGGACGGATTGTGCAAATAGTAAGTTGGCTGGTGGTCGGCTTTCGGGAATAAGAAGTTCTATAGCAT
>JAFLTH010000173.1 GCA_022510525.1 Lachnospiraceae bacterium
TAATGATAATCAGACGCTGCTGTGTGAAGTATGCCCATCCCTGTTTCCACTGTCCAAATTTTCCTACCAGCTTCTCTACATAATTCGCTTGTAAGAAATTGATTAAAGTATCCTCCTGCTGCATAACACCCAACTCAACCAACTTCTTTTTTTGTTTCTCAAGTTTTGCTTCTGTCATTATAATCTCCTCCTGATGCCATAATATCGGTAAAACTGTAAATGCAGTCCGACTCTGTTATATTATTACTTTTAATGAGGATTGTCAAATTCGAGATATGCTGCGATATCTACTTGTCGTATGACAAGTGATATCCTAATAACCTACCCCCTATTCCAAACCTCATATCCTTGTCTTCTGGCAGAATCATATACCGGCTGCATATTCTTCTGCAGGATATTTATAAATTCTTCTTCACTATTTCCTCTACGATAGAGCTCCTGTCCTGCCCACAGCGAATGCAGATTGTCCCTATAACAGGCCTCATACAATTTTCGGATAACTTCCTTCTCATGAATCAACCGGTACATAATAAATTGATTCTTCGCAAATCTGATAAAGAATGGATCCCACTTTGGAAGTCTGTTGCTCTTTGATGAATTCAGAGAAGAATCCATCGGCATCAGATTCCACAACTCATCATTCATCACAAACGACCATGGAATAAAATGATCTACATCATACTGTTTTGGAACAACCGGCTCCTCAGTAAACACATCCCTGATTTCACTCACAGTCAAAATACCTTCCCAGAGCTTCCGAACATTATTCAGCTTACGCATTTTCTCATCCATAGGTTCCAGCTTATAAATCAATCCCGGCACTTCCGGATTATTATTCTGCAGCCACTTCACTTTCTCATACTGAATCCAACCCAGGATTGCCACAGTCTGATCCTGTATCATTTCTACCCAGGAATCCTGAAAATATACCTTTTTCTTTAATTTACTTTCTTCTCCCAAGATATATGGCAAAAGTACAGTATCGCGGTTTATTCTTTCTATGTAAGCAGTCATTCTGCGGACACTTCCCCAGTCTGCCGCCTCACTGCTCTTATTAAAGAATCCTGCCAAAGCTCTATACGGAACCATATTGGTAAGCTGTTCTTTGTATGTCTTTAATGCAGCATTATGTTCCATAATGGCATTCTTAATTTCAACCTTTGAAGCATTTGCCGGTAATTCAGACAATTCCGTTAATAGAAGTACTGCTCTTTCCAGACCATCTCTCACTTGTCCATCCACCTGCATTCCACTCAAATGAATATGAAATTCGCGCACCGAATACCATGCATTACAGATCATCTCATCAATAATGGCATCAAAAGTAGTTTCCTTCACACCCTCAGAAATCAGCTGAACTATTGCCTCCAGCCAATAAAACTTATAACAATAGGACGGATCCTTCATCATGAGTGAGAAGCTTTCGATATCCAGCGTATTATAATATTTTCCATCAATCGTTAATGAGTATCTGCTTTTCGCAAAATCAGATTCAGCCACTTCTCCTCACCCCTTCCGGGTCTCACATCACCTGTGATCCAATATTCTTCTATATGCAATTCCGGTATATCCTGCATGTATTCTTCAAATGCTTCAAGCGTAAAATCCGTAAAATATCTGCCATTTCGCTCGCCCTCAAAATCACCATACTTAAAAGATGTATAAACTACCCCGCTGTGCTTTAATGCCGCTGCCATCTTTTTTAACACATCTGTCAATGCAATCTTAGATAAATGCAGTATAGATGAACACGCCCAGATGCCATCGTACTTTTCAACTTCATCAAGCTCCTCAAAAAGCATCTGCTTAACACTGATTCCTGTATAATCACTGGCCATTTTGCAAAGCTCTTCCGAACCATCTGTGGCATCCACATGATAACCTTTTTCCAGAAAATACTTTGTGTCACGACCTGATCCACAACCGAAATCTAAAATACAAGCGCCCGGAGTCAGTTTATTAAGAAAGATATTTTGAGTTTGTTTAAAATCTACGGAAAGGGTACTCTGGACAAACTGATTTGCATTTTGATTATAGAAATCTATTGTAATATCCATAAACCAACTTCACCTCATATAATCAAAATTTCTTGGCAATTATGTGAAATATATTATAAGTCTAAGTCGGAATAAAATCAAACTAATTTGTCGGTTTTTAGCTGTTTGTTTCAACATATCATTGAGTTCCACGAGAATACCCCTTATAATTATCTAAAAAAGCATCATTTATGTATATAACAAACGATAAAGAAGGTGAATTATTGATTATGGAACCGGTTAAAAATAAACAGCAGGACTTAAAAAGCATCTCAAAAATTGAATTTCGCAATCTTAATGATCTCATTCCATTTAAAAAGCATCCCTTCACATTGTATGAAGGACAGCGTTTTACAGACATGGTTGAAAGTGTACGCGCCAATGGTGTGATCGTTCCTATTGTTGTCCGCCCTGCCGGCGATGGGAAATATGAGATTCTTTCAGGACATAACCGTGTTAAAGCAGCAAAAGAGGCAGGGGTAGATTCTATTCCCGCTCTTATACGAACAGGTCTGACCGATGAAGAAGCCCTGTTTATCGTCACAGAAACTAACCTCATGCAAAGGTCTTTTGCGGATTTGAAACATAGTGAACGCGCAGTTGCACTGACTGCCCATTATGAAGCAATGAAAAAGAAATCCGGCTACCGCTCAGATTTAATTGAGGAGATTGAAGAACTGTCTGGTGCCCCAGTGGGGCACAGGTTAAAAACGAGAGATCAACTCGGTCTGCAATATGGATTGGGCAAAACAACGATCGCACGTTATCTGCGCATAAACAAGCTGATACCGGCATTGAAAGAGCTGCTTGACAGAAATGAGATTGGTATGCGTGCAGCAGAAGCGTTATCCTTCTTAAAAAGCGATGAACAGGCGCTCCTTGTCAAAGCACTTGAAAAATTACCTGCCGATGGTAAAAAGGTCAGTATTATGCAGGCGGATATACTCAAAGAAAAATCCAGTAACGAAGAACTGACCGGTTCTTCCATTCTTGAAATACTTAAACCCAGATATTCTGACCCGAAAGTTAAGGCTGTAAACCTTAGTGGGCAGTTTCTGTCAAAACATTTCAGTCCGGAACAGAGTGCAGATGAAATTGAAAAGATAATAGGTACAGCCTTGGATATGTATTTTGAAAAGGTGTAAAGCCTTAATAATTTAATAAAACATTCAAAAAGACACCACTACCTATATCACTCTAAGTAATGATGTCTTAAATTTTTACTATATCAAGGCTCCACGCTGGTATCCTAAGCATTCCAGCTCTGACACGCGCTCTATAATCTACAGGTTGTACTGCTTTGCCCTGTCATAATCTCTTATAATCCAAGGCTGTCTGCCCACATTTTCAGTTCATTCACAGATACATTCGATGGAAACCTCTTTCCTTCCAGAACTACGCCATTCCCTACGATTTCCTGCATACGCTTTGCAGTATCCCCAATTCCGCTGCTTCCTGATGTGCAGAACGGAACAATCTTTTTCCCGCTGAAATCATATGCCTCAAGGAATGTGTCAATGATTGACGGCTCCCTGTACCACCACACTGGAAAGCCGATATACACAACTTCTGCCCCTGCTACATCTGCAGACTGATCAGCTATCTGTGGACGGCATGATTTATCATCCATCTCAACGCTGCTACGGGACTTTTTGTTTTGCCAATCGAGGTCTGCATTGGTATAGGGCACTTCCGGCCTGATCTCGTAGATTTGCGCCCCAACTGCTTCTGCCAGTTTCTCTGCTACTTTTGCGGTCACGCCGCTGGCACTGAAATATGCTATTAATTTTTTACTCATTTTTTCTTATCTCCTTTATCATTTTTTATACAGCTTTGGCTTTTACTCCACTGTTTATGTTCTGTCCCTGATCTAAAACCGTATGCGCATATCTGCGATATACATAGAATGACAGTAACACCGTCAAGATGTCCGCACACACCTGCGACCAGACAATACCATACATTCCAATGATATAGTTTAGTAAAAACAACATTGGAATATTAAATACTGCCCACCGCATCACACCGAGAAACAGCGATTTATTTCCTTCACCAAAGCCCTGAAACACATATACCGTGAAAA
>JAFLTH010000174.1 GCA_022510525.1 Lachnospiraceae bacterium
TGGACATCGGAGGCGATGATTATATTACAAAACCGTTTAAGCTGGGAGTGCTTGTGTCAAGAATCAATGCTCTATTCCGACGGACGGAGAGTTTTAGCTCGGTGGAAACGGAACTACAGTCAAACGGTATCAAGGTGCTTTTACTTAAGGGGCAGGCGTTCAAGAATGGGGAACTGTTAGATCTGACCGCCGCAGAGTATAAGCTGTTGTGCCTGTTCATGCAGAATCCGGGCATGGTGCTTACCAAAGAACAAATATTGAATGGTTACGCAGCACATTACGGCCGGGGTATCCCACTGAAGTTACTGCTCGGTTTGATGGGGTGGACAGCAGCAAAATCTGCGAATCAAAATTGTTTGCAGAAATGGGAATTACGAATCAGACCCACTATGACAACTTCGGGAGGACTGCTATAAAATAACCAACTTCTGGCAAACTCCTCCACAATTTGCTATAATGGTCTCAGTAGCGGACGTGAAAAGGATAAACTGAGAAAGAGGTTTGGTGATAGAGATGGAAGTATATATCATCCGCCACGGTGAAACCGTTTGGAATGCTGCCGGAAAAATGCAGGGAAATGCAGATATTGAACTGAACGAAGGTGGGCGCATTCTCGCGGGGGAATTGGGCAGAAAACTGGAAAAAGTGCATTTTGACCGAATTTATTCTTCTCCTTTGATCCGTGCTTACGAAACCGCCTGCCTGATTCGTGGATACCGCAACATTCCCATCATCCGTGACGACAGACTACGGGAGATCCACTTCGGCAGTCTGGAAGGCACCCATTACAGCGAATGGCTGAAGGAAGACTGTCCCTACCGCTTCTTTTTCAGTGAACCGGCACGCTATGTACCGCCCGAAGATGGTGAAACTTTGGAACAGGTCTGCATTCGTGCCGGAGAATTCCTGCAACAAGTGATAGAACCCGCTTGGGAAACCACGGTTCGCATTATGATAGTGGCTCATGGAGCTTTGAACAAGGGGTTGATGTGCCATATTGAAAGACACGGTACGGATAATTTTTGGGGAGAATCTCTTCAACAAAATTGTGAGGCGAGCATCTATGTTTATAATGGAACCGAGTGGAGTCCAAAGGTATCATGCAATAAACTTCATCCGGAATCATAAAGGATAATTTGGCGAAAAGAAGTAAAAGCGGATTAAATTAATTTACAAAGCTAAAACAGAGGTGACAAACTATGGCAATTAACATTTTACAGACAGGTGATATCGATCAGGTAATGGATTTGTTCTGTGAGTGCTTTCAAGAAGATCATTATTATGCGGATATTTTCACAGATTCTGCGACTCGTTTTGCTGATATGACAACTAAGTATAAGCCCATCCTATTGTCCTGCATCGAGGGAGGATACTGCCTTGGGGTAAAGGAGGATGCTGGTAAGCTGATAGCTTTTGTTATCTGTTTTAACTACAAAGACACCAGGGAGAAGGATTATGATTTATTCCACAAAATTTTTGCCGTTAATGACATGACAGACGAACTTCCATATGACGAGGTATTGCATAAAAAAATTATGAAACTGGACGGCGATACCATGTATCTGGTGTCAATTGCTGTTGGTGAAAAATATAGGCGTAGGGGAATTGCATCCGGTCTGATCGACATGATTATGCAAAAGTATTCCAAGTATAACATTGTGGGGGATGTATCCAATGCGAATTCACTGCATATCTACGAAAAAAGAAACTTCTCATGTACTCAGATTAATACGGGCTATTACTATGTTGAACATAAGGCATCTGTGCCGGCAAATACATTCTCGATTGGACAGAGCGTAAAGGTTGCCATTCCCATAGAAGGTATACCGAATGAAAGTCAGGTGACATACAGTGTAATCAAAGACAATATCATATTATGTGGATGTAGGAGTATAGAAGACCATACAGTTCGCTTTTTTAAGGAAGATTTATCAGCGGCCTGCCCGGCATGGGTTGTGGAGATGAATTATACAGAGTATCTGAAATATCAACGGTTTATTAACATTGCACAATATGAAGAACGTCTGTCGGGAGATTTTCTCTACTTTGTGCAGAGATATGAATACAGATGCACACCGCTTTTAAATGATACACTGAAGGGTATGGTGGATACGCGTCAGGAAGAATGGGGGTTGATACCGGATGTATATGTATCCGTTCCGGTGCAGTATCAGGAGAAATCCCGATTCGAGGTTCAGATGCCGGAGCAGGACGCTAGGATTCAGCATCTGTTGAGAAATATGGATTTTCGCACTCATTATGAATCAGGCGTGCCGTATAAACAGGAAAGCAACGATGAGCATGCAGGTTTTAAACGAAGAATTGAGAGATATTACCTGGGGAAACTTTGGATTCAGATTGCCAACGAGGTAACCGTAGAGAATTATGATGAGAATTGGAATCCTGAAGCGATTGGAGCACCGGCTGTGGTCGATATGTTCATTTCTTTGGACAAGGAGAGTCAATGCGCGGTACTGACCTGGTATTCGCTCTCCGCGCCTTTTTTACTCAGTCATCTGATGGACAATGTGATCAGGAACCAACTCATGGTAGTTGTGGACGGAAATTCGGATAAAACGGATAATTTATATGATTTTCTAGATAAAGAATATGGGATAATAAAGAGCGGAACGCCCAAAATCTATGTTCTTATTCCCGAAGATAAGAACTGTCTTAACGCTGGTCAGATAGCGTCTCTTCTGTCGGCTGAAACCATTTATTCGGAGGGAGAATCTTTCGGCCGGATTATTGATAAGGAAATCATAGCGATTGCTGATTCAGAGAATGGGATGGGGCTGTATGACCGTGCCTTTGAATATGCATATACAAACGTGGTTCTCCAATTTAGTCCTAATTTCCGGACTTCTCTGCGCGGGCGCATTGAGGAAGAATCGATTGCCCTTTTTTATATTGAACTCATATTGTTTGAGGAGGCCGCAATTGATATTGCAGACAGAGAAATAAGAAAGCTATGTACCTCGAAAGTCACAGATCCGGTAAAATTTCGGGAGCAGGTTGATGAGGTTTTTGACAATTTTTCAAAGACGATTGACTTCTGGAATATACAGGTCAATTATCCGACCTCACAAAAGTCGATTGACGTGTTGCGCGGAGCCTTCAAGATCCAGAAAAAACTGGTGTATCTGCAGCGGGATCAGAAACAGCTGAAGGATATCTTTGACACCAAAGTTGATATTATTGACCGCAACGAGTCTAAGCGAATGGATACATCACTCGCAATCATATCTATTTTGGCTTTTGTCTCTGCATTGATGGAAGGTCATGACTATATTTCAACATGGAGTGATATATTTCCAGCAGTAGAGACACGTTTTGTGCAGTTCATTTATTTCTTCCTGATTATAACGATTTTTGTCTGGGTTCTGGTACGCATGTCCGGCATAAAGGACAAGTTGACAACGATAATCCGCAAAAGAAAACGTCCTCGGAAAAAACGGCATAAAAAATAAATAATAGTTGACTTTAATTTCCCATTGCTCCGCGTCCCATCCGGAAACTTCAGCATATCAGCACCGGATTTGAAATATCTGGCCGATATCTGTTCTTCATTCATTAAAAATATGTTTTGCTGCCTGCAGGTTAATTGTGCTGTCATCTACAACAACGATCCATTCTTCCATTTGTTTTTCCCTCTGAATATTATAATAAACGAAATCAAGCAAAATATCGCTATTATATATTTGATCCGTCATTGCCAAAAAAGCGGACAGGTAATATAATAAAAACAACATATTTTGAAAATATATATTTTGCCGGATTATTGAAATACGGATCGGATGGAACGGAACCAATCACAATGCTGCAAAAACAGGATATAGACATTGCCTTTA
Source organism: Lachnospiraceae bacterium (assembly GCA_022510525.1). Classification (GTDB taxonomy): domain Bacteria; phylum Bacillota; class Clostridia; order Lachnospirales; family Lachnospiraceae; genus UBA3282. Next base: position 3,852 of record JAFLTH010000174.1, read on the forward strand.
TGGATCACATGATGCCGGAAATGGACGGTGTTGAGGCAACCTAAATTCTCAGAGAAACGGAAGGGAAATGCTTTATGGATTTTCTGCGCTTTTTGGAAGGTATACGTACCCCTGCAATATCTGTATTTATGTCGCTGATTACCTACTGCGGTGATGAAATTTTTTTCATGATTCTGGCGCTCACGGTATTTTGGTGCATCAGTAAGCGTGATGGATACTATATTTT
>JAFLTH010000175.1 GCA_022510525.1 Lachnospiraceae bacterium
CGGAGGGCTATGACGTGAAGGTATCCGAGGTTCACGGCATGAGCCAGCGGGGCGGAAGCGTTGTTACATATGTCAGGTTCGGGGATAAGGTTTATTCTCCAGTCATCGATAAGGGCCAGGCGGATTTTATCGTCTCTTTCGAGAAGCTGGAAGCGGCACGCTATGTGGAGTACTTAAAGGAATCCGGCAGGATTGTCGTGAACACCCAGGAGATCGATCCCATGCCAGTCATCACCGGAGCGGCACAGTATCCGGAAAACCTCGTTGAAAAGATGGAAAATCTAGGGATTTCCGTAGATGCCCTGGACTGCCTTTCGCTTGCGGAGCAGGCGGGTTCTTCCAAAGCGGTAAACATTGTGCTGATGGGAAGATTGTCAAAATATTTTGATATCCCCGTAGAAAAATGGCAAAAAGCCATTGAGGAATGCGTTCCTGAAAAGTTTCTGGAGCTGAACCGGAAAGCCTTTTTGTTGGGACGGGCGTGATCTATCAGGGAATTCGTTTGTTGTATTTGCCGCTTTCTGTTATGTGTTCTCTATACAATTCATTTATCAATTATATTTATTTGATCCTTTTTAAATGTCAACTGACACTCTTGTTTAGGGCCTATTAAAACTACTACTGCTTCATTGAACATAGTTTCCTGAGATAATTTACTACGAAAAGCTTGAAGTCCCTCACCAGTTTGCATAAACCACTCATCAATAATATAGTTTCCTATCTTAATAGTAGCATTTAAGCCTTTTAATCGGTTTATTATGTCAATATGGATATCTTCTTTTTCCACCACATATTCTTCATAGCTTTCTGATTTATGATTAATATGCAAAACATTTTCAGAAAGTATGTCTTGCTTAACAGCCTCATATTCCTCATTATTGTCATATATTTTAAATAATGCCGGTAAACTTGCCTCCTTTGCAATCTCTTCTTCACTCTTATCGCTTCCATACTTTAACAAAAACACATTAGTCGGAGGTAAGTATAAACCAATTCCTGATCTTCCCCTATTCTTGAATGACGTCTTCATAATATCGTTACCGTTTATATTGACAAAAATATCATCATCTCTTTTCATCAAAAGCATTATATTTGTATAGTTATCCCCTATATCTATAAAGGGTAATACTCCTGCATTTTCTAAATTTACCCCAATTGAAGAATTTAAAATATTATCTATATACCGACTGAGATAAACATTATTGATATCTCCCTTGTTGTAATACGACATAGCAAGCTCTAATAATACTTGTGCGTTTGTATAATCGCCACTTATTTCCAAATAAATTTCTAAATCATCTATGGCTTTCTCCCACTCCCCATAATATCTCTCTACTTTTCCTTTCTCCAAATATGCTTCGGCTAATTTTCCATTCCATTGTATTGATTTAGAAAAATATTCTATACTATCTTTGGAATACATATAAAAGCTCCCTAGCTCATAATATGTTATATCTTTATTATTAGGGAAGCTCTCCAGTTTCTGAAGAATTCTTATCCGTTCTTCACGGTTCTCCATAAATTCATAGCACTTTAACAATAATAAATTACACTCATATGTCTCCTGTATTTCATTTGCCTTGGTCAGCTTTTCAATTGCATCGTTATACCCTCCAGCCATCATATCACTCTTTCCCGCTATCCTTAAGGCAAATTCAGAATTCATATTATTTATATTTACTTCTTCTACTACCTTATCATAATTACCGATAACAAAATTTAACCAAATCCATATTTCATTTGTATCATTATTCATTTTATACAGACCACTTGTAGAATCCAATGCAGCATCGAAATTACACCGTTTTATTTCTAACATTATGACCTGTAAATCTTTTTTGAAACTTGGAACCTGGTTTATCAATTGCTCTAATTTCATTAATACATAATTTTCATCTACTTTATTGACATTAGAATATTCTTTATATGTCATATAATCTAATTCTTTTTCTTCAATTTGTGATGAAATTTTTACTAATACATCCTTTTCTGCATCTGCTTTCCACCGATGTAATAACTCTACTGTGTATTTCTCCTCATCTGAATCTATCAGTTTGGAACAACTTTGACATAACCATATTCCGTTACTAATATCCATTCTCTCTTCTGGTGTCATCGATGGATCATATCTCTTTCCTCCTGGTGCCGCTGCTTTTATATGAGCAGCTACACCAGTATTAATGAATTTATTTTTGTTACTATGAGGTCCTATTGTAATATGCCTACAGTCAGGATTAGAGCAAAGGAAAGCTACTCGTTTCGCCAAAATGTCTTTTGTAGACTGCGTAAATTCATCTCTTGTACTATTTGTCATTTAATGATCCTCCTTAACCCAACAAAAATTCCCTCTTTATCTACTGTGAAAAGCGTTCCCATCATACTGCACCATCACCACGCACTTAATGTTCCTTGTTGGTACAAAAAGATGTATACCTCAAGATGTGATCACACATCGTCTATGAGAACAACTGCCACGTCATTGACATTAGTTCCGGTGGGGCCTGTAATAATCAAACCTCCTAACTCCTTAAGCAATGCATAGCTGTCATTTTCCTGCAAGCTCTTTTCTATGCTAAGCCCTTTCGCGGCTGCATCCGACAATGTTTCACCGTCCACATAACCGCCCGCCGCATCCGTGGGGCCATCCGTTCCATCTGAGCCGATGCTGAATACAGCCACATTCCGCAAACCCGCAATTCCCGCCGCAGCTCCCAGTGCAAGTTCCTGATTTCGCCCACCCTTCCCACTTCCAGACAGATAAACGATGGTCTCTCCTCCTGCAACGAAGGCCAGCCGCTTGTGAACCGTGGCATGAGAGCGTGCAATATTGCTGAGCATCGCTCCTGCTGCCCGTGCCCCTATATTCAGATAATCGGTAAGAAAAACCGGTTCGTATCCCAGGCTTTCACACTCCTGCATTGCAGCTCTACAGAGATCCTTCACGTTTCCAATCACCGTGCTTGTGACCGAAGACAGTTCCTTCGGCGTCTCCTCTTCCAGCAGGCACCGCGCTCTATCACTCAGCTTAAGTCCGTACTTATCCACAATCTGAAGCGCCTGTTCACAAGTACTGCTGTCCGGATATGCCGGTCCTGACGCGATCATATCAAGGGGATCCCCGATAATATCTGAAAGGATAATGGCTTCAATGCGAGCCGGCTGGCAGTGCTTTGCAAATTTACCGCCTTTCACCGCAGAAAGGCGTTTTCGAATCGTGTTGATCTCCACAATATCCGCCCCTTTTGCCAGAAGCTGCTGGGTAATATCTCCCAATTCCGCGCCGGATATCAACGGTTTTTCAAAGAGAGCGCTTCCCCCGCCGGACAACAAAAAGAGTATTGTATCATCCCCTTTTAAACCTGTTGTCATATCGAGAACAGCCTGGGTTGCCAGAAAACTATTCTCATCCGGTATCGGGTGTCCCGCCTCATAACAGACAAATCCGGGAATCTCGCCCTGCACATGACCGTATTTTGTGACAACAATTCCTGCCGCATAAGGCTGATGTAATGCTTCCGAGGCGCTCTTTGCCATCTGCCAGGCCGCTTTTCCCACGGACACAACGAAAATGCGGCCAGGAAACTCTTTTCCCTCCAAAGCTTTTCTTACTGTTTCATCCGGAGTGACGGCTCGTATTGCGCCGCGTATGATCTGTTCCACTTCATTTCGTAGCTTTTGGTTCACCTTACCTGCCTCGTTTCTATCAAAGATATCCTCATATCAATTTCCCGTTTTCTGTTTGCCGCATGGTGTTGTCACACCTGCCAACACTAAATTTAGTATCTGGTCTAATGAAATTCCTACAATTAGCAAATTTATGTTGTTTTGTAAAGTTCTAACCTATTACTTATTATTCGCTGTACCAGGACATAGGAAACACATAGTCCTTATCCTTCATGTAATGCCTCATAAAAGGAATAATCAACCGAACCGCTCATATGATTCAGCGCTCCCTCGACCAGTTCCTTGACCATTAAACAATCTATGTGCGGCAGCTTGATGTTTGGACCTGCTTTTATACCATAATCAATA
>JAFLTH010000176.1 GCA_022510525.1 Lachnospiraceae bacterium
CATCTCCATTATCTATATATACACGAATCTCCATAAGGGGGTCATTTTGCTGCATATAACCGACACCAAAATATAATATACCGATCACCACATCATCCTTTCCATCCTCGTCTACATCCATAAACATGACAAAAGACACTCCCGGAGGCTCAATAGTTCCCTCTCTGTAATTCACATACGGAAACCGGTAAATAATCTGTTCGCCCGATACCAGATAAAATGAAACGTCTGCATGCGGATCTGTATAACCATTGGAATCCGGCATAGGCATACAGGATACAAATGTAACTTCTCCCCAGTCATTTAACGAGACATCAAATGATTGCTCTGGTATCATATATTCTCTGATTCTTTCAATTTCGTCCCCTGTTTCATATACTTCTGTTGTGCTGTCTTCCGCATCTTTGTTCAGTATGTATTGATATACGTTGTCAACCGATAAATCTTCTCCTGCTATGTGATCAGAAATCTCGTCCATCATATCTTCCGCCACATAAAAGCCTTTGTTTTCCGCCAAAAATATTCTTGCATGCGAACGTGGAACCGCACCCTCCAGTCCCGCTCCGGGAGGAATATAGCTGATAATGATTATAATATCATCCCTCCCATCATTATTCAGATCCCGAAATCCTACAGCTTCCACGTTATAAAACAGTCCAAAATAAGAATTGTTATCTTCACAATAATAAGGAAATTCATATATAACCTGATCATCCTTCACTAAATAAAAGGAAACATCTTTCAAATCGATACCACGCTCAGGTTCGTATGAAACAAATTCCACACTTCCCCAATCATTCAACTCTATGGTAAACGACTGGTCTTGTATAATACGTTCCTGTACTAAAAAAGCCTGCACACTATCCTGCAGATCTTCTTCAACAATATATTGTTCTTCAATCATTTCAATATGATCTTGTTCTGTATCCATCTGTTCTTCTGCACGGTTTGAACTTCCACATCCCGTTATCGTCAAAACAAATACCATTACCAAAACATACACTGATTGCCTTTTCATATTGACCTCCGCTAATGATTTCCGTAAATGATAGCTTGTTATCACGGCATTATCATTTATAAAATTATCTAATTCGTTTTCAAATTTATGAAAAGCTCTCTTGGTCTGCCTTTTCATGTCCTTGTCCATAATGCTTCACTTCCTCGCCTATCCAAAAAAGCAGGAAATGCATCACAAAGCAAGTCCACCAAAAACCGTCTGTAAAAACATAACATAAGGAGTCAAAATGAAAACTCCCCCATTTAATCATATTTCTTAATTCTGCACTGACAGGGAATACCATTGCAATGGAAAAAGAACATAGAAAAGCCACTACAATTCTACTAATTATGTTGTTCCCCTCACTCCTTTGCTGTACTGCGCTCCCAATCAGATAAGCAACAACCATCCAGACTGGTACTATAACCAATAGCATTGGCAGCATAAGAATATACAGAAACGGAAAAGCCAAACATAATATATCTCCTATCACAAACAAAACAAAGTATATCCAAAATGGCATTAATTTTTTTCGCATTCTTATCATCTCTATTTTAAGATTGGTACGGAAAAGGCAGATTAATAAGTGTCCAGACGCGCCAGGATGTCCAAATTATGCACTTCTATCTCATTAAAAACACTGTCATCAAATTCCGCAGCCTCTTTCTGTGGTGTGTACCAGATTAATCCCCGAAAATAATTATCCAAATCCGGATCACTGAAAATAAAGCCGTGCCGTGCATATATTTCATTTTTGAGAAGATGCAGGAGCAGAGGCGGATAGTCTTTAAAGGTCTCTTCATCAATGTAAACAAGATCTGTGGGGTATAAGGGTTCCACCAGATATGAAATGTCAGTTTTCATCATATACCCGCCTCCGCCACCTTCAATATAGTAGACTGCATCATTGTAAAATGAACAGTTTCCCCGGTAAATAGAGCGATTTTCTATTTCAGACAGCATCGTTTCCTCAGAATCCCATATTGCATAATACCGCTCATAATATATTTCCTGACAATCTATAGTTATTTCTTTCGGTATTACTGATTCCTGAGAGGCTGTTTCCTGCATACCCGAATCAAAATCATCCTCGGCTGCTCTAAGCAGCGTATAAGATCCGCTAATCCCAAAACCTGTCCGATTTTCATCAGCCATTGCAAAATCTTCTACTTCAATTTTAATCTTGTCTTCTAAAAATTTAATGCATAGTGTCCCTCTGCCTCCCTGCCCATCATCCGGAAACTCATAGCGGCACACTCCATTTTCAATGACACCGGTAATATCATCAATCTCTGCAATCCGCTGTGTTATCTCCTGCACGGAATAGATGAAACCCTGCAGGTTGTTTCCGTTGATTGTGGCTGAAAAGACCGTTCCTCCATCCAAGAAAGCGCTATCAAAAGTAATGCCCCCTGTTGTCCAGTAGCCGTTATATTCTTCATAGCTCCATTGCTGAGCATGATTTGTTTCTTTAATGCTTTCTGATTCTATGCCTCCCTCATTTACTTCTGAAACCCGATCTTCCTCCGTAACTAAAGAAGTACAGCCACAACAAAAGATTCCTATTGTAGCAATCAGCACAAAAAATCTATTTCTAATCTTCATTATCTGATACTTCTCCTATATTTTTATTATATGTTTCGACGCAATAAAGCATAAAACCAAGACAACGGCGGTATTTAGCACAAGCAGTCCTATATCCTTCTCTTTACCAAATATTTTATAGATGAAATACTGTACTACCGTAATTGTGAGAAAAAAGCAAATCCACAGTATCCCCCAAAAAAGAACTTCCATATCTGGAGACTCATTCCAAATTGATATGAAAAAGAAAACCCATGCAAATCCAACGACTACACATGTTAAATAAATACAAGACACCGTGATCCGTTTCTTGAGTTCGCTGTTTCGCGTACCATATGTCAAAAACACGGAAATAAGACTCAATACTAACGTTCTGAATAAATCATTAAAAAATAATGCTGTAATAATCACCCTTAACAACCTTCTTTATTTACAAAATGATAATGATGATATCCGGCTATTCTGCAGGACGAGTCACTTCCCTGTACATAAACGGATTAATCTGCTCGTAATATGGAAGCGTCCCGGATTCATATGCGTGATATAATGAATTATCCTCAAATAGTGCAAAATAAAAAAGCCGCGCCACAAATGCTATGCTGATGACAAGTATTATGACCCCATTGCTGACAAAAACAGAAGCAACTGCCCTGGAATCCTCCAAGTTGCGGCTCATAAAACTCCCGTAACTGATAACAAGCGCAAAAGGTACAATCAGCCATGTCAAAACAACTTTGATAAGTACCAGCCGATCGGAATATATAATACCCTGCTCTGCCAGATAGCCTTGTCCCCAGTTCAAAAATATCGTAAATACCACCAAAACAATTAGAACGATATATTTCGCTATCCTAAAAAATTTCATATCCCTATCCATTCTGTATTACTGAGATTTGTCATGCCCGACAATTTAATCCGGTCTGACCGCACTCTCAAAGACAAAATATAAGCCATTGTCATAAAAACTAAATCCCAGATAACTATCGTCTATCGGCTCCCTAGTCCAATAAACAGCACTATCGTCATATTCCTCCACTATGAAGTCATCATCAATCTTTGACCTCACTTCTTCCATTGTCATTCCCATCTCAAACTGTAGATTCCGGCTGCCGCCTTCCTGTAAGCGTATTCTGTTTAAGTGCCCGTCCTCATCAAAATCTAAGAAATATCTGTTGTCCTCAACTACGATATAGTCACCGTTCTCCGGTGCTGCGCGAAAATGTTGAATCCCTTCCCGTGAGAGGATCTCTTCTGCTTCTTCCATGCTCATTCCCCATGTCAGTTGCTGCAGCTTCCTCCTATTCTCAACTTCAGAGAATTCTTCCACCGCAATGGGCACAAAGGTATCAGAATAAGTATGGGCGCTCGAATATGGTAAATCCCCCGTAA
>JAFLTH010000177.1 GCA_022510525.1 Lachnospiraceae bacterium
TAGAACAGTGGTCTCCAAAACCATCGATGTGGGTTCGATTCCTACTGCCCCTGCTAAGGGTGAAATCAAAGATTTCACCCTATTATTTTGCAAACTGACTCTGATAGAGATTCGCATAGAATCCGTTCATGGCAAGCAGGGTCTCATGATTTCCCTGCTCGATAATATTCCCATCCTTCATTACAAGAATCACATCGGCTTCTCGAATTGTTGACAGCCTGTGCGCAACAATAAAACTTGTTCTGCCCTTCATCATGGTTGCAAAGGCCTGCTGGATTTTAATTTCGGTTCTGGTATCAATAGATGACGTAGCCTCATCCAGAATCAGCATAGGCGGCAGACACAGCATAACCCGGGCAATGCATAAGAGCTGTTTTTGTCCCTGTGAAAGATTTCCGCCATCTTCCGTAATTACCGTATCATATCCGTTAGGCAGCCTTTTAATAAAACTATGTGCATGAGAAGCCTTGGCTGCGGCTATTATTTCCTCATCAGTCGCATCAGGTTTTCCCATAATAAGATTCTCTCTTACAGTTCCGGTTTTAAGCCAGGTTTCCTGCAGTACCATTCCGTAACTTTCACGAAGACTTCTTCTGGTAACATTCCTTATATCATGCCCGCTTACACAGATAGCACCGGAATCCACATCATAAAAGCGCATAAGCAAATTAATCACGGTGGTTTTGCCACAGCCGGTAGGTCCCACAATTGCTATCCTCTGCCCTGATTTAACAGCAAGATTAAAATTCTGTATCAGTTTTTTATCAGGTACATAAGAGAAGGAGACATTCTCAAGCGAAACCGTACCGTCTACATCCTGTAAAACATATACATTTTCCGATTCCGGGGTCTGTGGTTCCTCCTCTATCAATTCAAAAATCCTTGCCGCACAGGCAAGCGCATTCTGTAACTCTGTTACCACACCCGATATCTCATTAAATGGTTTAGTATATTGATTGGCATAACTAAGGAAGCAGGAAAGCTGACCTACGCTTATGCCCCCGTTAATTGCCAGAATTGCACCGGTAATCGCCACACCCGCATAAACAAGGTTATTGACAAATCGGGTAGAAGGATTGGTAATAGATGAAAAAAAGATTGCCCTGAGTGATGCGGACTGTAGTCTGTCGTTTATTTCATCAAACTTTTCAAGGGCTTCGTCCTCATGGGAAAAAGCCTGAACAATCTTCTGATTCCCAATCATCTCATCAATAAATGCAGTCTGTTCACCCCTGGTCTCCGACTGCAACTTAAACATTGCATAAGTCTTTTTGGCAATAAAGCTTGCCACCAGAAAGGAAAGCGGTGTGATCAAAACCACAACCCCTGTAATCCCCACATTGACGCTGAGCATAAAACCAAGTGTACCTATAATAGTGATCACTCCGGTAAAAAACTGCGTAAAGCCCATCAAAAGTCCGTCGGCAAACTGGTCCACATCCGCAATTACGCGGCTGACTATCTCGCCATATGAATGTGAATCAATATATTTAAGCGGCAGTATTTCAATTTTGCGAAAAGCCTCATTCCTCACATCCCGCACAATATTGTATGTCATCTTATTATTGCATATATTCATAATCCACTGTGCCACAGCAGTAATTAAAATAACAACTGTCATTTTTTTCAATATTGCAAGAATTCCTTCAAAATCTACGAACCCTTTTTCAATAATTAAATCAACAGCATAACCTATGAGAATCGGCAGATAAAGCGTCAACGCCACTGTCACCGTTGCTGCCACTATTGATAAAGCCAGATAAATCCAATATTTTCTTATATATCGCAGAACTTTCTTAAATGTTTCGGTCTGCTTTCCTTTCATAACTTCTATCCTTTCTATAATGCTGCGTGTCTTGAAGCGGTAACCTTTTTCACCGCCTGCACATTTCGGAGTTTCCCAACACTTTAAATCACACCTGCGAATAGAAAATCTCCTTATACACCTCACAGTTCTCCAGCAATTCCTCATGCCTGCCTATTCCTACAACTTTCCCGTCATCCAGCACCACAATCTTATCCGCATGCTGAATCGAGGAAGTACGCTGCGATACGATAAAAACCGTGGTCTTTTTATTACCGTCTTCACTCATTTCCCGTATTGATTTCCTAAGTTTGGCATCTGTAGCATAATCCAGTGCTGAAGCACTGTCATCCAGAATAAGTATATCCGGCTGTTTCACTACCGCCCTTGCTATTGTAAGTCTCTGTCGCTGACCTCCGGAGAGATTCTTTCCCCCCTGGGCAATATATTCGTCAAGCCCCTGAGGTTTGGAATCCACGAACTCTTTGGCCTGTGAAATTTCCAACGCCTTTTCCATTTCTTCGGTAGTTGCGTCAGCCTTTCCCCAGCTTAAGTTATCTCTTATCGTTCCCTGGAAGAGCACTGCTTTTTGCATAACGATTCCTACTTTTTCCCTAAGTTCTTCCATACTATAGTCTTTGACATTCCTGCCGTCTATTATCACGTTTCCTTTTGTTGCATCATAGAATCGCGGAATCAGATGTACAAGCGAAGTTTTTCCTGAGCCGGTGCCGCCTATGATGCCTACGGTTTCTCCGGGTTTTACCCTGAAATCAATATCGCTTAGAGATTCATCTCCTGCTTCATGATAGGTCAGAGAGACCTTATTAAACTCTACTGCCCATGAAGAACCATCATCACGGACATTGCCGCTTATCCACTCCATGCTGGAGCTTATCTCAAATATGCCTTCTATGCGGTTTGCGGATGCGAGCGCTTTGGTAATTATAATAATAAGATTAGCCAGCTTCACCAGCTCAACCAGAATCTGGGACATATAATTTACCAATGCCACTACTTCACCCTGCGTAATATATCCGATATCAACCCGGACTGCTCCCGCATATATCAAAACAACCGTTGCCACATTGACAATGATATAAGTGACCGGATTGGTCAATGCGGATATCTTTCCCACAAACAACTGCATATCGGTCAATTCATTATTACTTTGTTCAAAACTTTTCGTTTCTTCCTTTTCCTTATGAAAAGCCCGTATAACCCTCACACCGGTCAGATTTTCCCGTGTTCTTCCCAGAATATTATCCAGTCCTGCCTGCACCTCTTTATACAAAGGCATAGTAATCATCATAATACCGAAAACCACCACCGACAGCAGCGGTATCGTCACAACAAAGACAAGTGCGGCTTTCACATCAATTGTAAATGCCATTATCATAGCTCCAAATACTATGAATGGTGAACGAAGAAAAAGCCGCAGTACCATATTAACACCATTCTGCAGCTGATTAACATCAGAAGTCATACGGGTAATCATAGTAGAGGTACCAATCCTGTCCATCTCGGTGAAAGAAAATCCCTGTATATGCTCAAAAAGCGCATGCTTCAATTGTGTTGAGAATCCCACTGCCGCCTTTGCCGCAAAATACTGTGCAGTAATAGAACAGATAAGTCCTATTGCCCCAAGTGCAACAAGAATCCCTCCCATACGCAGCACGAGAGCTATATCCGATCCGTCAATTCCTCTATCTATAATCACTGCCATTACAAGCGGCACAAACAGCTCAAACCCCGCCTCCAACATCTTAAATAACGGCGCCAGCACAGTTTCTTTCTTATAATCTTTCAAAAATACAAGCAGTTTTTTCATAACACTCGTTATCCTTTATATATAAAATACAAATATAATATTATTAAAAATTATATTTAAATTTTTCCTGTTTCATGGGCGGCCGGAAGTGAGATGGAGAGGGGGCATATATTACTGTAAGAGGCCCTATGCAGGCGTCGGTACTTAGCGAGGTATTTTCGAGCTTAGTACCGTTA
>JAFLTH010000178.1 GCA_022510525.1 Lachnospiraceae bacterium
GGAATGGGGATGAAAAGACCTGCCTTGTTTTCCCGGATTAGCAGGAAGAAAAACAGAATTAGGAATTGCCTAAAATACAATTTAAAGGAGAGTAGACAAATGAGTTATCAACGAATAAGAAATACACGAGAAGGTTTCGTGGATATGAGTGCAGGCGACGGACTGATAAAAATGGAATCATGGCTGATTGGCGTTGTTGTCTTTTTCTATATGTTGATTGGTGCGGATGCCGGTTTTATATCCTCACTTATTGCTGGTTTACTGTTGGTTATTTTAGTCCCTTGGATTGTTGGTTTATTGCCAGCTGTAGCAATGATATTTGCGATTTGTTTTAGTGTAGCATGGGCAATTCTGGTATATTTTATAGCGGGAGCGCTACTGGGTGTTCCGGCCGGAGTGATTTGTGCGCTGATTGTTCTTATAATCAGTTTTTATCTTCACAAGATTTTTGGGGGACTCGGATACAGCAGCCTGACTAAAATACATATGGATTCAGTACGGCAAACAAGTGCAAATACTGCAAAAACCAATCAAATTTTAAGTGAGGCGGTCTCTAATGCATCTGAACAGGTATCAAATAAAGCAGAATATTGCCCTTTTTGTGGTACAAAATTGAACGGTACAGAAAAATTTTGTGGCAGCTGCGGAGCACAGCTATAAGAAAGGAGAAAAGAATTATGATAAACAGCGGAACATACGAATCAGGTATGATTGATGCTCTGAGTATGTGGGGACGAGTATGCGGTAATGAAGGCGGATGTGCAGATTGTCCAATTTTTGCTGTCAGGGGTACTGGTCTGACATGTCAGGAGTTTGCCAAAAAGTCGCCTGAGAAGATGGTTTCACTCTTGCAGGAGTTAGATAAGAGACCTGTAACATACTACTCAGAATACAATCTTCGCTTTCCAAACTCGCAGTTGACATTGGAGGCTTTAGCAGGAGTGACTTGCAGAAAGGTAGCTTTCGAGGGGTATTTCGGCTGTGATGATTTTGACAATACAGAGAAGTGTAAGCAGTGTTGGTCAGAACCATACACGGGCGATGTAACTGTTGAAAAAGAATTACCGGAACAGGTTTCTAATACTGCGTATTGTACTAATTGTGGAGCCCAGATAAATGAAGGAGCAAAATTCTGCACCGAGTGTGGAACACGGTTGTAATCAGGAGGAGGGAAAGGATGTTTGGGAGTCTTACAAATAAATTAGAAGATATAAAAAGTGATATTAAAAGAGGTTTGGAAGGTGCGGATCTATCTGTCGAAAAAATGGAGGAAATTCTGGATGAGTTAGAGAAGTCTAAAGAAAAGCAATACTATCACAAAATTGAGCATGAGAGGAAATGTGAAGAGTTAAGACGTGGACGTTTAGAGGCACCTATAGAGTGGGATGAAATTAAAAAATTTGAAGGAACGCGGGATGAAATATTATTGAATGCTAATTTTTGCCCTAGTTGTGGAGCAAGATTAGTTGTAGGCAATAAGTATAAATATTGTGCCACCAGAGGTTGTGGTAATTACACACGGTTGTAAGAAGGTGGTAGAAAAATGAATGGATTTTCAGAACCTTCAAAAGTTGCATTAACTATTATCATACTTATTGTTTTATTAGTGATTGTTTTACTAAAATGAATATGATCCTCATTGTAAATAAGGTGCTTGAGCGATGTTCAAACACTTTATTTATTCTTTATTAAAGTGATAGAAAACAAAACGTAAAGGAGAAAAAATGGCTGGATTAAAAGAAACACTGGAAAAAGGAATAGCAACGCTAAATGTAAAAACCAATAATTTTGTGGAGGAGTCAAAGTGCAAAAGTCACATTGCTGCTCTTGAAAAAGAGATTACCAACTTAAAATTATCTATCGGAAATATTGTCTTCGAAAATTGGAATAACGACGGGGATACATTGAACGGCGTGGAAGAGCTTTTACAGAAAATCGGGGAAAAAGAGCAGGAGATTGTCACACATAAAGAAAGAATCAAACAACTTTCCGAAGAAAAACAGGTATTTGGTGTAGATGATGGGCAGGCAGCAGTATCGGAAAATGTTGTGTACTGTAGTCAGTGCGGGGCCTCAAATGCCTTGAATTATAAGTTCTGTTTTAAATGCGGAACGCCATTAAAGGATTAGGTAAAATATGCTAAGAGCAAGTGATAGATAGCAATGAGTTCTGATATTATCGATATTTCTGCTTATGATTAATGAAGTTTTGGAGGTACATAAGGTGTATTGCAAGAAATGTGGTGCTGAATTAAAACCCAATGCAAAGTTCTGTTCTAAATGCGGCAGTCCGGTATCACCGCCGTCGGCAGCGGAAGAAGTTAAGGTGGATAGAGAAGAGGTTCAGGCATCTGAGAGCTCGGAAATACGGGATAATAGCGCGACTGCACCGAAGACAAGAAAGAAACCTATAGCCTTATTTGTGGTTCTGTTATTGGCAGTGTGTGTCGCAGCCGGGGCCGTAGTTTATTTCAACAGCGATGCTTACCACTATAAGAAGAATATGAAAACCGCCAATGCGTTCTATGAGGAGGGAAACTATAAGGAGGCATTGGAGGCGTATAATGCTGCCTTGGAGATTAACCAGGAGAGTGAGGAAGCTGTTGCCGGCAAGATTGCATCCTATATGGGACTGGGAGAGCAGCTGTACCGTGAGGAGGACTATGAGGGAGCGCTTGATGCTTACAAAGCGGTGCCGGCCTTACAGGAGGACAATGCGGATGCCTATCTGGGAATGTCCAATGCGTATATACGTCTGGACAAATTCGAGCAGGCGGTCACGATACTGCAGGACGGATATCAGGCCACAAAGGATATGACGTTAAAAACGCGGGAAGAGTATTTGATGGATCATATCTTTCTTGTCAAGGTGGATCTCGCGTACCGTGACCGGGAGGATGATGAGTGGCAGCAGTATAAGGGTTATGTTAGCCAATATATTTATGAGTACGATGATGCCGGGGAACTATCTAGTGAGGAAGTTTATGCTCCTTATAACAGTTTCACATCTGATAAAGGTACACCCGATGAAAATGTCTATTATGATGTTACTGGGGTAAATACTACCGTCTACGATGATGATGGAAGGGTCGTTGAGCAAATACAGGAATATTTCAATGACGATGAACATGTACACGCTAATCACGAAGTGTTCTTTCGCGATAGTAATGGAACGGAATTATATACACTCTCCTGTGGCTTTGACACAGAAATCAACTATGAAAACGGGAAGATTATTGGGGCGAGGTATTCTGATACTTCAGAAAGGATACTCACATATGATGACGAAGGAAGATTAGTAAATGTTGATTACGAGTCAGACAATTTGACATATCAAAACACATACAGATATGATGACCGAGGAAAGGTTTTAAGTTGTTCAGAATATCGTATGAATAGACTCACAAATGATCAACTGGAATGGACAAGAACCGAGAGTTCCACTATCACTTACAGTTATGATGATCAGGAAAGAATAATAAAGAAGACAGAATACAGAGAAAGTAGAGAGCCCTTTTCGGAGACTGTATACGAATATGACAGCAGTGGGAAATTAATATATGAAGAATATACAGGGCCTACCTCAAGTTCGTTTCATACAGTACATGAATGGGTGTATGACAGCAGTGGTAAGTTGCTGGAGGATAACTATTCTTCTGCGACAGGCACCAGCAATTGGTATGAGATTACATATAATTACGATGCGGAAGGCAATATTT
>JAFLTH010000179.1 GCA_022510525.1 Lachnospiraceae bacterium
TTAGTATACGCAAGAGAAATGTCTAAAAAATGATTCCTGAATGAAGTTTTTTTAAATTAAATATGAACAAATTATGAACGCGGTTGTACTCCAGCTGGTATTCTTTGGCTAATATTCGATGTAATCGCATTTTATCCGGAAAATCTTAAGAAGTTATCATTGTATCAGAGATTATGCTTCGCACGCCTGTTTCCGGCATCATCGTAAACTTTGTTTTCAGCTCTGGCTGAGATGACAATGACTTTTATGATATTATCCTGATGTTCCAGTTTATAGACAACACGAATGTCATATTTTAAAAATTTGATTTTGAATAGTCCGGTAAGGTTATTTCCCTCTTTATTTCCGAGAGGTGTGCTGTATCCACCTTCTTCTTTCGAAGCAGGATTTTTCTGGACTTTTTTAATGCCTTTGATGACGGGTTTTCTAATGGAATTATCCAGTGCTTTTAAATCCGCCTGCGCTTCCGGTAGATATTCAAGTTCCCAAGTCATTCGATTTCAAGATCCTCCACTTCTTCAAGGTCAGCGTCAGTAATTCCCAAATGCCTCATGACATCAGTCTCAGGAATGGCAGATTTACCCTCGTTTGCAGCAAGACGTTTGGTTGCTTCAAGAAGCAGCATATAATTTTCTTCGATTTCTGCTAATCTTGTATATTCATCGGGAGAAAGGATAACTGCAGACGGTTGATTGTTTTTTAGGACAACAAGTTCCGGTTCTGAACGTAAACGGTCAAATATTCTGGATGCCTGTCCTCTGTTAAATTGTGTAATGGGAATCAGTCGTGATAAAAAAGTTGCTGACAATTCCATGAACGATACCTCCTACTTCATTTCTAATGCTATTATGTGCAGTTTTTAGAAAATAATCAATATTAATATATCAAATTTATCGTCAAAAAGTAATGTAAATTTTGTTGATATTATAGCAAATGCGGCAAAATGCATTGACATATCCTATAACAAATCATACAATTTTTATAACATTTATCTTATACGGAGAAATCCCATGAATAAGAAACTCCCGAAGCCGGGCGAGGTTTACGTATACTACATAGAAGAGTTGAAGAAATACGGTGCATGTCAGATTATAGGACTTTCAGATAAAAGTGCCTGCTATGTGTCTTTGGATTGTCTGACAGATCATCTGCCCGAACGGGAAGAAATCCTTAAATGGAAACCTCTGTATTTGGAGCGTTATCGTTATCATCACAGCATGGATACCAGTTGGATTGATTTGACACCTCCTCCGCCGTCCTATCAGTGTCTGGGAGAATTTCCGTTGGTGACGGAAAAATTGAGTAATTCCTTTTCGGGAATCTGGCCCAGTGGCTGGAGCCAAATATGCGAAGCTCGGTGGAATTCACTTGACGAAGAGATTAGAGCAGCATATAAAAAATATGTGACCAGTGGGGAAGATGTCATTATTCATGGGAAAACGTTTCGTAAAGGGCAGCCCACCTTGACAGACGATTTATATAATCATTTAAATGAACGGGATTCCCTTACACAGTTCCCTTGCATACTGTATGCACAGGTAGAAGGTTTTTCGGACAAGCTTTCAAAACTGATTAAATCTGCCCCGCTGCTTCGGGAGCTTCAATTAAAAAGTCCGGGTGTCTCTGTACTGGACCTTAGGGGAACAGGACTTGAAAATCTGGAATTAGACATGACCGGAGTGACTAGATTATATCTTCCTGAGAAAATACGCCGCATTTACTTATACGGAAAAATAGAACAGAAACTTGTCATAGACGACAGCGCCTGTGATGAAAAACTGCAGCCCATCAACATGAGGGTTTCTTTGAAGAAAGCGCCAATCAGTCGTTTTGGTATGACAGAGTTTCGTGTCGGATCTCTGCTGTTTAGAGATATTTTGGAAATAGATGCAGCAGAGGTTGTGGAGTGCTTTCCGAATATAGAGGTGCTGCGCTTGACAGGTTGTCCGGGCATTGTGCAAAATGTGCAGATGCTTGGACAGCTTAAGAACTTGCAAGTACTGAGTTTGTGTGACCTTTTTGGCTTCGGTATGGAGTTCTTGGAAGGAATAGCGCAGATGCCTGAACTTAGGGATTTGGACTGTGAGAGTATACCGAAAGATGTGGGCACGGAAATCAAGAAACAGTGGAAGGGAAAGCTCGATGTTTTGTCTGTGACCAAGCTGCGGGATGAAAACTGGCTCAAAGAAAATATGGATAATCCGCTGCGTCATTGGGACGGCAGCGAATTTATACCGCCTGCCGCTTACAAGAAAGCATTTCAATGTTATAAGAATACCAGAAAGAAACTGCTGGAAGCAGTAGATAAGCAGGAGGTACTGTGCATTGCACAGGAATATACGGAAGTATTTAATAAGCTGAATGAAAAGTATGAGGAATTTATCGAGACGGAAGAGCGGGACGATATCTTTGACGCTATGGAACAGCTATACGAAGATTGTGTGGTCAGGCGGTTTGCTGATGGTGAAAATGGTTTGGATATTACTTGGGAGGAAATTGATAAAGTTATAGAAGAGCTGAGAGAGGACTGGTGATCATTCCCCTCTCAGCAATTTATCTACATTAGATTCCCGCGTGATTCCATCAAGTTATTCTCATAAAAACATCTTCGTGATTCAAAAAAGAAAGTAGGTTTAATGTATTTTTGCTGCCGTTTGCTGAGGCAAGTACGGAAACAGACAATGGCGCTTTGTTCTCCGGATTAATATATATACCGGATTTCAAATTACTTTCGAAAGATGTAAATATTATTTTCTTTTCATATGGCAGGTTGTCAAATTCTATCGCATCATCTTCATCATCTGTATAAGACACAACGAATATATTGTTTTTATTGAGTCTTTTCTTTCTCTTTTCCCAACACGCCACAGCATCATTAAAATCAGTATAGTGGTTAAAATTCAGTCGTATATCCCCGATCAATCCAATCGGATAATCTCTTTGAAGATTTGTCTCGAAACGCATTTCTACAAATTCAACGGGCAGGGATAAGTAATAGTCAAGATTTTTCATAAACTTGGTAAAATCATGGTCATCAAAGAATAAGTTTATCGTTGGAGACATAAATTCCAGACCAAGGCGATGATAACAAACGCCCGCCCAACAGTTGGATGACAAAATACTGAGATTACTTTCTTTTAATGCTATATATTTCCCAAAATCAAAATTAGGAATTTGAAGCACCCGCATAGGGATAAATTTATCTTTTGTTAATCCGCTTAATCCCAATCGCTCAATGGACTGAAAAATAACGCCGGTATTGTCTATGGCCAATAAGCAATAATCAAAGTCTAATGTCAATGCATCCACTAAAGGCAGACATGGATATCCGTCCAGAGAATTTCTTATATCCCTGTCATCAGATATGATAGCCAAAACTTTGATTGAACCGATTAGCTCCTGCAGCTTCAGTGAATTAAAATATGTTTCGTAACATAGACCGCTTCCCCATACAATTACATTGTACATATTAACCTCCGTTTCGCCGTTTTAGAGCGGCAGAACAAATAGTACTGAAATATCCCAAGAGAATGCCTTAGTATCGTTCCGGTTCCGGATAATCCACACCGAATGTTTCAACGGTGACGGTCTTTATCTTCTGCTCCTCCAGTGGGCGGTCCGAATAGTCCGTCGCTGTCTCCGCTATTTTGT
>JAFLTH010000018.1 GCA_022510525.1 Lachnospiraceae bacterium
ACCCTCGACCTACTGATTACGAATCAGTTGCGCTACCGACTGCGCTATTCCAGCTCAATGCTAAACACAAGTGTTATTATAAGGGTTAATTCCCTATTTTGCAAGATGTAATTATTTTTTATTTTTATGAATAATACCTTTTAAAATTATCTACTGTTCTTTATCAATATGAACATCCAACTGATTGAAGGGAATATTAATACCCGCCTCATCCAATGCATACTTGATATTCTCGGTAAGTCTCCATTTTGTTTCCCAATAGTATTCCGACTCAACATAGCAGCGTACTCCAAGAATTACCGCACTGTCTCCAAGGGAATCAACAAATACTGTTTTATCTTCACTCTGCATTACTTTATTATCACTTTCAAGCAGTTTTATAAGTACAGCTCTTGCTTCCCTTATATCAGCATCATAAGAAATTCCCACCAATATATCTATACGTCTCTTGGGCATCGCGCTTGCATTAATCAGGCTCGAATTGGACAGTTCTCCGTTCGGAATAACCACCAGTCTGTTATCAGCAGTAACCAGTTTGGTATAGAAAATCTGCATCTCTATTACGGTTCCTTCGTTTCCGTTTCCGGCAATAATATAGTCACCCACCTTGAAGGGACGAAGCAGCAAAATCAGAACGCCGCCTGCAAGATTGGAAAGACTGCCCTGTACTGCAAGACCTATTGCCACACCGGCAGAACCAAGAAGCGCCACCACACTTGCCGCATCCAGTCCGAAACCGCTCGCAATAAAGAAGATTAAAATAATATATAACGCAATTTTTACAAAAGAATTTAAAAATTGTATTACTCCCACATCCGCATTGCCGCGTTTTAGAGATTTTTTCAGAATCTTGCACAAAAGCTTAATAAGCTGCGTGCCAATAATAAATACCATTAACGCCAATACGACTCTGATTCCGAAACGTAATGCGGTTTCCGGAAGTTTTTGCAAATATGACTGAATCATTCCTACATTTATTTCTTCTCCTGTCATTGCCTCTATTTCCGATAAAGCAGTATCAAAAACCATAGTACCCTCTGATCATTTAACACAGTTTATACATAATCATATGCACTAATTTATACTTTCTGACTCTTTATCTTCTCCTTTTATCTATTCTGCTTTTTAGTTGCATTGGCTTTTTCGGTTGACTTTACTGTTTTTCTACCTGTTTCCTTATTACTGCTCTCGTTTTTCTTCTCTCTGTCAGTTATTTTTTTCAAACGCTCTGCAGCTTCATCAGCCGCCCTGGCTTTTTCTTCTGCCTCCTGCATAGCTTTCCTTGCAGCCTCTTTGGCTTCCTTAGCCTCTTGTGCAGTAATTCTTGCCAATTCTTTTGCGGCCTTTTTTTCTTCAGCCTCTTTTGCCTTGCGGATAGCCTCCGCTTTAGCTCTGTCAATCTCTGCCTTTTCTTCCTTTGTATAAGGTGTATATGAAAAGATACTGAGTGAAAGCGGCGCACTTACCATTTCAATTGCATACGGTTTTCCGTCCCACTCCTTTTCAATACTGTGTTTTTCCTTAGTATTGACCATGCCGTTTCCGCCATAGGTTTTAGAATCAGTGTTCAGGATTTCTTTATATTTACCTTCATACGGAACTCCCACAGTAAATTCCTGTCTTGCATTGGCAAAATTGGCAACTACCACAAGAGTATCCTCCGGCTTATCAGTTTTACGCAGATATGAAAGCATACAGTCCTGTGGGGTAATGCAGTTAATCCATTCAAATCCTTCCCATGAATCATCTTTGGCATACATAGCCGGAACGGTGGTATACATCTTATTTAAATCTGCAACCAGCTTATTTAATTTCTTATGCTCCGGATACTCAAGTAACTCCCACTCTACCGCACGGTTTTCATTCCACTCATCATATTCACCGATATCCTGTCCCATAAAAAGAAGTTTCTTACCGGGATGGGTCATCTGGTATGCATAAGTCAGACGCAGGTTGGCAAACTGATCTTTACGCTCGCCCGGCATCTTGCCAAGCAGTGTAGCCTTACCATGTACAACCTCGTCATGTGAAAAGACAAGCACAAAGTTCTCGCTGTATGCATATATCATACTGAATGTAAGATTGTTATGGCAGCCTGAGCGGAAATACGGATCATTTTTAATATAACTTAAATAATCGTTCATAAAGCCCATATTCCATTTCAAATCAAAGCCCATGCCATCATCATCCAAAGCCCCCGTAATCTTAGGCCATGCAGTGGACTCTTCCGCTATCATAAGCACATCTTTGTTTCTTTTTTTTACAATTGAATTAAGGTGTTTCAAAAATTCCACAGCCTGAAGATTCTCATTGCCGCCATACATATTGGCAATCCATTCTCCGCTGTTTTTTCCATAATCCAGATACAACATTGATGCAACCGCATCCATACGGATTCCGTCAGCATGATACTGTTCTATCCAGTACAGCGCATTGGCAATGAGATAGTTACTCACTTCGGGTCTGCCATAGTTGTATATAAGCGTTCCCCAATGGGGATGACTTCCCTGTCTCGGATCCGCATGCTCATAAAGGCAGGTGCCGTCAAAATTGGAAAGTCCATGAGTATCCCTTGGAAAATGTGCCGGCACCCAATCCAAAATAACTCCGATATCAGCTTTATGCATTTCATTTATAAAGTACATAAAGTCCTCTGCCGTACCGTAACGCGAGGTGGGAGCATAGTAACCGATAACCTGATATCCCCATGACTCATCCAGCGGATGCTCCATAACAGGCATAAGCTCAATATGTGTATAATTCATCTTTTTTGCATAGGAGACAACCTTGGGAGCCAGCTCACGATAATTCAGATAATCATTCTCATCTTCCGATCTGGCAAACGAACCAAGGTAAAGCTCATAAATACTCATAGGTGAATTAACCGCCTGCACTTTGCCACGGTTTTTCATCCACTTTGAATCATTCCATTCAAAACCGCTGATATCCCTGACAATTGAAGCCGTTTCGGGACGAAGCTGCTGTCCAAAAGCATAAGGGTCAGCTTTCATATAAGTCAGTCCACCTTTTGCTTTTAATTCAAACTTATAACTGTCTCCCGCCTTAACTCCGGGAATAAAAATTTCAAATATTCCGGAATCCCAAAGTCTTCTCATCTGATGTACTCTTCCATCCCAGCCGTTAAAATCCCCAACCGTGCTGACACGCAGTGCATTAGGAGCCCACACTGCAAAATAAACTCCGTCCACACCATCTATCTTCATAGGATGTGCACCAAGCTTCTCATATATAGTATAATGAATTCCCGAATTAAATTTATCGGTTTCACGTTTATCAATTTGCGGTTTGAAGTTGTAAGGATCTATGACTTTTTTCAAAGTTCCGTCTTCATATTCCACAATATATTCATATGGATTAATTGTTTTTCCGGGAAGCAGTACCGCAAAAAATCCCGATTCATCCACGCATTCCATCTTATAGCTTTTATCACCTGTTTCCGGCTGAAGACGTACAGTCTTGGCATCCGGGAAAATTGCCTGAACCAGAACATTGTTTCCGGTAACATGTGCTCCGAGTATGCGGTGCGGATCATCCTCCTCGGAATATATGATTCCTTCAATTTCAGGCCAGTTCATTAATTTATAAAGCTTTTTATTCATCCTTACTCCTTATCTGTCCTCATTTACGGACGCTCATAATTAACTATGATCTTCTAATGAATGTATAAAGATTCCACTGCGCAGCTTAGGCTCAAACCAGGTTGATTTAGGGGGCATCAGTTTGCCTGCATCGGAAACCGCAAACAATTCATGTATATCTGTCGGATACATTGAAAAAGCCACTTTACAATCGGTTTGAACTCTTTTCTCCAATTCATTAAGTCCCCGTATTCCGCCGACAAAATCAATCCTTCCGTCACTTTTTGGATCTAAAATGCCAAGCACCGGCTGTAACAGATAATCCTGTAAAATTGCGACATCCAAATCCTTTACCGGGTCATTTGTTAACATTTCTTTCTTTACCGAAAGCTTATACCAGGTATCTTGCAGGTACATTCCGAATTCGCCCTTCCTTACCGGACGATACGGTGTATGGCCTACTATCTCCACATCAAAAACTTCCTCAGTTTTTGCAAGAAATTCTTCTTTGGTATATCCGTTTAAGGATTTCACAACCCTGTTATAATCCATTATATATAACTGGTCATCCGGAAAAATCACGGAAAGGAAATAATTAAACTCTTCTTTTCCTGTATAATTCGAATTCTGCTCTCTTCTTTTCTGTGAAACCCTGACAGCCGAAGCGCATCTGTGATGTCCGTCAGCAATATAAACCGCATCCACCTTGGCAAAGCCATCGCGAATCGCATTTACAGAAGCTTCATCGTCAATTATCCACACCCTATGTATAATACCATCGTCTGCAGTAAAATCATACACAGGCTGTTTCTCCTTGGCTTTTTCCACCCGGGACTGAATATCTTCCCTTCCTCTGTATGCCAAAAAAATGGGTCCTGTCTGCGCATTGCAGGTATCCACATGACGGATTCTGTCAGCCTCTTTATCGGCTCTTGTATTTTCATGTTTCTTTATTATCTGATTCTCGTAATCATCTACGGATGCACACGCGACAATTCCTGTCTGTGACCTTCCGTTCATCACAAGCTCATACACATAATAAACAGGCTTATCATCGGTAATAAACTCACCATCTTTTATCATCTTAGTCAAAAGTTCTTTTGCCTTCTCATAGACTTCCGGCGCATACATATCATAGCCTTCCGGAAACTGTGTCTCCGGTCTGTCTATGCGTAAAAAAGTTAACGAATCACCGTCCACTTTTTTCCTTGCTTCTTCCCTGCTGTATACATCGTATGGCAGAGCTGCAATTTTTTCTACTAAATCGGGCCTGGGTCTGTATGCCCTAAAAGGTATTATATCAGCCATAAACTATCTCCTATTATTTTCTGCTTTATATTTATGCATATATTGGAGGTATAAAATTTAAATATATATTATACATTTTAACAAATATACTTGTCCAACACAAGCATACAGTGATAAAATAAGAATATTAAATAAAAGGAGAAATGAATATGACCCCGGAAAATGCAGAAATCCTTCATAAAATCAATGCTTATGCAGAAAAAACACTTGCAGATATAGATCCTCAGAAAACTCCGGTTTCATACCAGCTTGAAACACTGAAACCCGTTATGGAAGAAATTGCAAAAGAAAAAGGAATGTCTGTTGAGGATGTTTTTATTCTTTATATGGATCTTGCCAGTGAAGTGGCTGTAAAGGCTGAGGCTCAGTTCCAGAGTGAGATGCGTGATGTGATGGAATAAGAATTATATAAGCTTCAGCTTTATTTATGCCAAGGCTGTTCCGTACTCTTAACCGTCTGCCCGCAGGCAATCGCCTGCTGTAACAAAATCGCCATATATGAGTCCTGCAGCGCACTTTTCAAAGAGTATGAGGTCCCTATAATATTTTCTATGGCCTCATTCTCATCCCTTGCATACCCTGCCACTCCATACATCACCTCTGCAATTGCTTTTTCATCGGATGACAATTCTGAATTTTCCATATCCAACATCCCCGTAGTATGAGCAAAGTTCTCTATTGATGCAGTTTCAGGAAGATTGTCCTGATTCAGAAAATAAATCTTATCATCTTTTATTTCTCCCCGTGATCCACGGATATTCAAATAATTATGACGAATAGGCGAGCGATACTGCTCCGAATCAAAATCATACAATCCTACTTTTCCGTCCTCAAATTCAAATAAAGCAACGGTACGCTTTTTATCTGATATTCTGCCATCCGTAAACTGCTCATAGCGGCTCATTGTTTCAACTGTCGGAAAAGTAAACGTTTTTCCGTTTATTTTGAACGGGGTCATATCTTCCTTAAGAAAATGACGTATCAAGCTCGCCCCATGATACTCATGCGCCAGTGATACCACCGCACTGTATGGCTCGCCAATCAGTTTCTTATCCAACACCTGACTAACGGCATAATAGTCGGGATAATACATATATTGCTCTGCCACAGCCAGTTTTGCCCCTTGTTCATGCAGTGCCCACAGCTCATGCAAAGTCTCTATCCCTAATGCCGCAGGAGTCTCACACAGCACAGTAAAACCTCTTTCCAGCCATTCCTTGGACACGTCCGAAATAGAGGCCTTATTTACCGCCACCACAACGAAGTCCGGCTTAATTTCTACACATTCCTCTATGGAAGTGGTTGTATTTATTCCATATTCTGTAGCCAACCGGTCCGCTTTCTCCTGTGTCCTGCACAAGATAGCGCACATTTCAAAACGATGTGAAAGTGCCTTCGCCACCCTCACATAAAACAGTGATCTCCATCCGGAACCTACAATAATAAAACGAAATCTTTCCATATTAATTCTCCGCTTTTGCTGTTTTCCTTACCTTGGGAATTAATTGATACAGTTGATGTATTCCGTATATTGCTTCCGGAATAAGCCACACAAAATACGGAAAACAATACCTGGCCAGACTTTCCCACATTAACTGAAAAGTAAAACCACCTATAAAAAACAACTGTATCAAAAAATGTATAGATCTATCTTCTGTCATTTCATTTTTATAAATCAATGTAAATACTCCCGATATCAATGCAAATCCGTAAACAAGTATCATAAAAATATCCGATACTTTAAATATGATTGTCCGAAACCCACTATTATAAAATCGTATAAAAGCCTCCGAATTGGGTGGTTCTCCAAGATTGACATCGTTAGGTATAATAGTTTTTCTTGCACCCATTGTAGGATCCATCCACTGGTATTCTGTCTTACGAATAAAAAACGATAAACTTCTTTTTCCTGTAATATAATCCAATATGACTAATTTAATTCTTTCAACAGCATCCTTGTTAGTCTTATCCCCATCGTTTCCATTTTCATAAAAAAGATTGGTAAACGACCCATCCTGGCTGCCCGGACCGCCATCCTGCGTTTCTGAATTCAATCCCATATAAATCGTTGTCGTTACAGGAACAGAGTCTCCTCCGGCAGCACCTGTCAGCTTCTCATATATGATATTGGTCAGATGCAGGGACATAAATATAAAAAAGATGATGAATGCAACAGTAATGCAGTTTTTCACTGCATTTGTTCTGTTAATATGCAACAAAA
Source organism: Lachnospiraceae bacterium (assembly GCA_022510525.1). Classification (GTDB taxonomy): domain Bacteria; phylum Bacillota; class Clostridia; order Lachnospirales; family Lachnospiraceae; genus UBA3282. Next base: position 7,129 of record JAFLTH010000018.1, read on the forward strand.
AATAAATAATTCCAGCCACCGCTGCAACAGCCGCCGATTGATGCATAAGTATCCCTATTGAAAAACCGATTGCCGCCAAAACAGCATATCTGTTTTTCAATGTATCACAATATGCAATAACAGCATAGACCCCCCAGACGGAGAATGTCAGTGAAAGCAGTGTACCATACATAAACGTAGTATAAATAACAAGCGGATAAAATAATGTCAATACAATCGATGTAAAAACAAAATATCTTTTATCTTTTACAGTTTTATGCACCGTTTTGCAGATACCGGCATAAGCAGCTACACATCCAATTACATTTAGAATTCCTACAGAGGTTTGGGCATCACCAAATATTTTAAGAGTTGCCGCCATACATAAGACGAATCCCCTCTGTCTTTTGTAAAATGTCATATAAGTAATATTAAACGGTTCCCTAAGATATCCGGCCAGTCTTCTTGCCTCTGCATATATAATTTTTTGATCGTATTTTGGTCCGCTGTTGTTAAAATTGATCCAGAATATGCCGGCCGCAAAAACCATCAGTGCGCACACCACAACAATGGCCTTTTCAGTCTTATCAGGATTCTTTACTTTTAACATAATCCTATCTGTCAATCCGTAAAAAAACAGAACCATGATACCGGATATCAATACAAGTATTATATAAAGAAAAATTCTGTGATTATCTATCATTCTAACCTGATTATATGAATATATGTCCACCTCACAATGAACACACAAAGACATTAAGAACAAAGCTGCCATTATAATCAGGAAAAATATATTCGTAATTTTTTTACATATACTCAGCAATTTCTTTTACCTCTCAAATAAGCTTGTACTACCCGTGCTCATTTAAACGCTATTTTGCAATATTAGTAAATATATTAGCATAATTTGTAATATCCTGCAATATTGCCTATAATGCAAAAAAGCAATAGAAAGCCCGATGTATGAGCTTTCTATTGCTGATGCTATTTATATTATATCTTAATTATTTTACTATATATTTTCCACTGATCAATAGTCCTTATGCACCGTCCGGAATCAAAAGCACCTGACCTATATATATCAGATTACTGGTTAGTCCGTTCAAACTCTTTATTGCATCTACCGTTGTTCCGTATCTTTGTGCAAGAATCCATAGTGTATCTCCGGAACGGACCGTATATTCAAAATATGATGGAGAAGTCGATGCAGATGTCGGGATTCTTAATACCTGACCTATATATAATGAATCACTTGTCAGCCCGTTCAATCGTTTTATGGCATCAACTGTGGTTCCATATCTTTGTGCGATAAGCCACAGAGAATCGCCTGAGCGAACCGTATATTCGACATAACCGGACCCCGGATTATTTGATGGTATATTTTCCTGAATACCCAGAAAGATATTATAAAGAGCCTGCCAGGTAGCGGCACCAACGATACCGTCCGGATTAAGCTGCATCATCTGTTGGAAGGTTATTACCGCCTGTTTTGTTGCCGCACCAAATATACCGTCTTGGGAAACACTTGGAATATTAGGATAAAATTGCGAAATTACGTTTAAAATATATTGCAATGTCAATACATCATTTCCTCTTGAGCCCTGACTCAGTACAGTGTTTGGAGGTACTGTTCCGACTCCGATAGATGTTCCTTCGCTGTCAAGCTCTGCCAGTCTTGTAACTGCCGTATATACTTGTGAAATCTTATACCAGGTGGCCTTTCCGACAACACCGTCAGAACCGAGGTTAAATATGCTCTGAAACTTTCTGACCGCCGCTTCCGTGCTGCTCCCAAATACACCTGTCTCATCGGTAATATTGGGAATCGCCGGATAATTCCTGCGTATTCTGTTCAAATAGGTCTGAATTGTCTGGACATCCAACCCTGTACTGCCTCTTCTCAACGGTGTACCGGGATAAGAAGCTGTGGCATCCGAAACCGAATTTGCTTCTGCAATCACTATATCATCCGGATAATACGAGCGTAGAATCTGCAAAGGAGTAAGTCCACGCTGCGCCAATGTAACAGTACCCCACTGGGAAAGACCTGAGCAGGTAACTGTAGTACCGTTGCAGAAAGAAGTAAAGTATGGCGCATTCTGCCCCGGCCTTTTTACATATTCATTGAAAATCTCGTCTACTATATTATTAATAGATTCATAAATCGGTCCACCGTATACATAAGCCTGATCGTATGCAGTGTTATTTGTAATATCAAAATCGTATCCCTGACTTCTGTACCACTCTGTAAATATGCGGTTTAGCGCAAATGTAATAATTGCATAAATATTCGCTCTTAATGCCGCATCTGGCCAGGTGGGATAAATTTCGCTGCTGGCAACATTTTTCACATAATCAAGAAAAGACACATTAACATCGGCAGCATAAGAAGCAGGCGGTCCCAGATGTACCGTAACAGTCTTGGGAATTACTACCTGGCGAAGTACACGAGGCTCATCAACAGGCTCCTGCTGAAAATGCGGCTCTATCCTTGCAACTGCCGGTTTTTCAATTGCAATTCTTGTCACATCTGTGCTGCGTCCAAGTTCCTGCAATGGTATAAGCGTAATCGGTAAAATGGCAGACTCCCCATCATATATCGGAACACCCTCTACATAGACGGTTCGAAAACCTTCTCCCTGAGCAAGTACATCATATCCCACATAAGGTGTTCCGGTATAATTTGGATTTAATGAAAGACTTGAGTCTACAGTTTCCAAAGAAACCATGGGAGTTTCTCCGTTTGAATCTGTTGTAAGATCATAAACTCTGCCTCCCTGATCATCCAGAATACGGATTTGTATCCCTTCAAGCGGAATAGCATCATTGGCAACCCTTGTTTGTATAGTCAAATAACCAATAGCCATAAATAAAAAATCTCCTTTTTTCCTCTGTTCTATTATATGAACGGAAAGAAAAAAGGAGATTGTTTAAATTATTTAATCACTCTGACACGGAAAACGCCTTCAATAGATGCCAGTTTTTTAATAATATCCTCGGATGCCGGTGTTTCAATGTCAAGCATTGTGTAAGCAACCTCTCCCTTGGACTTATTGGTCATATCTGAAATATTGATTCCGTTGTCACCGAAACAAGCCGTAAATTTTGTGATCATATTGGCAATATTCTTGTGGAAGATTGCAACACGTCCTGCCTGGGTGCATACGCCCATATCACATTTGGGGTAATTTACACTGTTAATGATATTACCGTTTTCAAGATAATCCATCATCTGTTTGACTGCCATCTTAGCGCAGTTATCTTCGGATTCTTCGGTAGATGCACCAAGGTGTGGAATAACAATACAGCCTTCTGTTCCGGCAGTTGTGGGATTAGGAAAGTCCGATACGTATTTACGCACTTTTTCAGACTTTATTCCGTCAATGACTGCTTTTTCATCTGCAAGAAGGTCTCTTGCAAAGTTAAGTAAGATTACTCCGTCTTTCATCTTATCTATTGCTTCTTTATTGATCATTCCTTTGGTCGCATCCATAAGCGGCACATGAATTGTTATGATATCGCAGTTTTCGTAAATTTCATCTACATTCAATACGTGTTTAACATCGCGGCTCAGATTCCATGCAGCATCCACCGACACATAAGGGTCGTATCCGTATACTTCCATTCCAAGATGCTTGGCCACATTAGCAACTTTGACACCAATTGCACCAAGACCGATTATACCCAGCTTTTTATCCTGAATCTCGGTTCCTGCAAAGTCTTTCTTTGCTTTTTCCGCATCTTTGGCTATGTTCTCATCATCTTTGTTGGCAGATACCCATTCGATTCCGCCTACAATGTCTCTGGATGCCAGAAGCATAGCAGCAATCACAAGTTCTTTTACACCGTTTGCATTGGCTCCGGGTGTATTAAATACTACAATTCCTTTTTCTGCACATTTCTCCACCGGTATGTTATTGACACCTGCACCGGCTCTTGCAATTGCAAGCAGATTCTCCGGCAGCTCCATATCATGCATTGCCGCACTTCTTACCAGTATGCCGTCTGCTTCCGCTGCATTATCCGTTTTTTGATACTGTGCTGTAAATTTCTCAGTTCCTACTGCAGAAATAGGATTTAAACAATGATATTTAAACATTTGATTTCCTCTTTCCTTATCGGTTATTTTTCTCAAATTCCCTCATAAATTCCACAAGCTTCTCCACACCCTCAATAGGCATTGCATTATATATGCTTGCGCGCATTCCGCCTACGCTGCGGTGACCTTTCAGATTGACAAAGCCGGCTGCTGTCGCTTCTTTTATGAACTTAGCATCCATTTCGTCATCACCGGTAATAAACGGAACATTCATAAGAGAACGGTCTTCTTTTCTTACAGTACCTTTGAACAGGCTGCTTTCATCCAGAAAATCATATAAAATCTTAGCTTTTTTCTCATTGATTTCTTTCATTTTGCTAAGACCGCCGTTCTTAAGCAGCCACTTAAATACCTTACCGCATATATAAATTCCATAGCAGGGAGGGGTATTATATAATGATTCATTATCTGCATGTACCTTGAATTTCATCATAGTAGGCGTTCCCGGAAGTACTTCATCCGTAAGAAGATCCTCTCTGATGATTACAACCTGTACTCCGGCAGGTCCCACATTCTTCTGCACTCCGGCATATACCAGACCATACCTGGTCACATCCATAGGTTCTGATAAGAAACAGGATGAAACATCGGAAACCAGAATTTTGCCCTTTGTATCCGGCAAAGTATGGAATTTGGTTCCATATATCGTATTATTTTCGCAGATATAAACATAGTCCATATCATCCGTAACAGGCAAATCGGAACAATCCGGTATGTAAGAAAAAGTCTTATCGGCAGAAGATGCAAGTTCTACCGCTTCTCCGTATATCTTAGCTTCCGCAAAAGCCTTTTTAGCCCACTGTCCTGTCAGAATATATCCCGCTTTGCGATTTTTCATAAGATTCATCGGAACAGACGCAAAAACCAGACTTGCGCCGCCCTGTAAAAATAACACCTTATAATTATCGGGAATATTTAATAATGTTCGAAGATCAGCCTCCGCCTCTTTAATGATTGTATCGTATACCTTGGAGCGATGACTCATCTCCATTACGGACATACCGCTTCCCTTATAATCCAGCATCTCCTCTGCTGCTTCTTTTAAAACCTCTTCAGGCAAGACCGCCGGTCCTGCCGAAAAATTATATACTCTAGACACTTTTCATTTCCTCCGATAAATAACAGTTTTACAAATCACAGAATATTTTACATTCATACTATAGTTTCGTCAAGATTCTATTATAATTTTTCACTCTTTAATAAAACATAACCACCGGTGTCCCCATCTCCACCATCTCATATATTTTAGACATAACGGAATACGGTGCATTAATACAGCCATGCGAACCGTTGGTCTGATATATTTTCCCTCCAAAGTTACTGCGCCACGTGGCATCATGTATTCCTATATTGCCTTTTACAGGCATCCAGAAATTCACATGCGAGGCGTAACCTTCTCCACGTAAAATGCGGTCAGTCTGTTTTATATATACATAATTAACGCCTTCGGGGGTTCCCATGTCGCGGGATGTATTTCCGGTTACAATCGGTGTTTCAATCTCAAGCTTTCCATTCAGATAATAGTACAGCATCTGCTCGGTCATATCAACTTCGACATATGTATCGCCTATATCATCTTTTCCCTGTTTCACCGAGGTTTGTTTATAGACAGGTGTATGTATCTCATCCACTTTATTGGCAAAGGCCTGGGTAAGATATTCGATTTCTGCATCTTTATCCAGTTTATTCCCGTATATACCGCCCTCTACTTCTACAATTTCGCCCCTTGTCGCCTTAAAACGTCTGGTTTTTCCTACGGTATCATACTGTTCTGCCAGCTTGTCGATAAATTCCGTTATCGCATCCTCCCTCAGTTGCAGCTGCCCTTTATCATCAAATGCAAAACTTCCGTCCTCTTCAAGCAAAATCCAGTCACACACTACGGAAGCATCTACAGGTACCATTGCTTCACCTATCTGATATACGACATTGCAGTCCTGAAAGTCTTCAATAAGTTCCCAATTATGCAGTATTTCCTGCATTTCCTGAGTAATCTCCATGTCATAATAGCAGCCGGCCTCTTCCAGTGAAATGGAGTCTTCTGCATTTTTAACAGCTTCCTCTACTGCAAGTTTTGCCGCTTCAACATTTAAAAGTCCGCATCTTTCATTTAACAACTCATAGCCGTTATATGTCTTAACAATCGCAAGTTTTCCGTTTCCGACATTTCCTTTGGGAAGAAAAGACATGGCGTTAAAACATTCTTCAAAATCACCCTCGTCGTATATTATCGCAGGATTCAGTTTATCATTTCTGATTTTCCATAAGCTGTCCAACCATAGCCATGAATTCTGCCTGTCAAGATACAGTTTCAGTGACTGTCCAAAATCATATTGATAATCAATATCCTCGGCTGATATCTTATATGCATTCTGATCTTTATCATAAATAGTAATGCCATCATAATCAAACTTTCCGGACAGCTCTTCATTGACCTCCTCAATGCTTTTACCTGTACAATAGACTCCGTTTATCCAGGTTCCGTACTCAAAAGCATTACGGTAATAAATTGCAAGTCCGATATAAGCTATCATAAACTGCAGTATGACTACAAAGAACAGTATTATAACTTTTTTAAACGAATTTTTTCCCATATAACTTTCCGGTTTATTTAAATTATTCTTGCTTCTCCAAATCCTGCGCATCAAAGGCTTCACTTATAGGCGCACCTGCCGGTACCATTGGAAATACCTTATCATCTTCCGGAATAATGCAATCCAATAATACAGGTGCATTCATTGCCAACGCTTTTTCAATTGCAGGCGCAACTTCTTCCTTAGTTGTTACACGTATTGCCTCACAGCCAAGTCCCTCCGCAACCTTGCAGAAATCAACCTTGTCACTGAGTACAGTCTGGGAATAGCGTTTTTCATAAAAGAGTGTCTGCCACTGTCTAACCATTCCCAATACGTGATTGTTTATTACAATCTGGATAATCGGAATATTGTATCTGCTTGCGGTTGCCAGTTCATTCATATTCATCCTAAAGCAACCGTCCCCTGCAATATTGACACAAATTTTATCCGGTTTGCCGACTTTTGCTCCTATGCAGGCACCCAGTCCATATCCCATAGTACCAAGACCGCCCGATGACAGGAAAGTACGAGGTTTTGAGTATTTATAATACTGCGCCGCCCACATCTGATGCTGCCCCACATCGGTAGTTATGATAGCCTGACCCTTGGTAATACGGTCAAGTTCTTCCATAATATACGGACAGGACAAAACTGAATCGTCATAACCCAGCGGATATTTTTCCTTGTAGTTTTCAATATGAGCGGTCCACTCCTTATGGTCCTGTTTATCCAGCTTAGAATTCAACTCATTTAATACTTTTTTCAAATCGCCTACTATTGATATGTCGGTACGGATATTCTTATCTATTTCGGCTGCATCAATATCTATATGAAGCACTCTGGCATTCTCGGCAAATCTCTTAGGATTACCTATTACTCTGTCGGAAAATCTTGCACCGAGCGCTATAAAAAGGTCGCATTCGCTTGCACCGAAGTTGGAAGCCTTGGTTCCGTGCATTCCTATCATTCCGGTATAAAGTGCATCATGCCCGTCATATGCACCTTTTCCCATCAGGGTATCGCATACAGGTGCATCAACCTTCTTGGCAAATTCCTTTACTTCTTCATATGCGCCTGAAATTACTGCACCGCCGCCCACACAAATCAAAGGTTTCTTAGATTCTTTAATGGCTTCCAGTGCTTTTTCAATATCAGTTGTATTATCGATAACTTTTTTACTGTATTCTGTCACCGGCATTTTAGTGTATTCGCACTTGTTGGCAGTAACATCCTTGGTGATATCCACCAGCACAGGACCCGGGCGTCCGCTTCTTGCAATTGCAAAAGCCTTACGCAGTGTATCCGCAAGTATATTGACATCCTTTACAATATAGCCATGCTTGGTGATCGGCATAGTCACACCTGCAATATCTACTTCCTGAAAAGAATCCTTTCCAAGCAAAGGCAGATTTACATTACAGGTAATCGCTACCATCGGCACCGAATCCATATATGCGGTTGCAATACCGGTAACCAGATTGGTTGCTCCCGGCCCGCTTGTTGCAAGACACACCCCCACCTTTCCGGTAGCGCGCGCATAGCCGTCTGCAGCATGCGCAGCGCCCTGTTCATGAGAAGTCAGAATATGATTTATTTCATTACTATGTTGATACAAAGCATCATATACATTTAAAATACTTCCTCCGGGGTAACCGAATACCGTATCCACTCCCTGCTCTTTCAAACATTCTACAACGATTTCCGAACCTGTGAGTAACATTACTTTATTCTCCTCTCTTATTCATTAAGATGGCGCCTCTGTTTCCGCTTGTTACAAGTTCACGGTATCTTGCAAGATAGCCTGTTGTAATCTCAGGTTCCCTTGGCTGCCATTTTTCTTTCCTTGCCGCCAGCTCTTCGTCAGATACCTTTATATCAAGCTTCATTTCAGGAATGTTTATACTTATGATATCTCCTTCTTCCACCAGTGCAATAGGACCGCCTACTGCCGCTTCCGGAGACACATGTCCTATGGAAGCGCCACGGGATGCTCCTGAGAAACGACCGTCCGTAATAAGCGCAACACTTGAGCCAAGTCCCATTCCTGCAATAGCGGATGTGGGATTCAACATCTCGCGCATACCCGGACCTCCTTTGGGTCCCTCATAACGTATTACAACAACGTCTCCCGCAACTATCTTACCGCCCTTAATTGCTTCAATTGCATCTTCCTCACAATCAAATACACGTGCAGGTCCTTCATGTACCATCATTTCCTCTACGACAGCCGAACGCTTAACAACACTTCCGTCCGGAGCAAGATTTCCTTTTAATACAGCAAGACCGCCTGTCTTGGAATAGGGATTGTCAAGAGGTCGTATAACTTCAGGATTTTTATTTACAGCATCAGCAATATTTTCTCCTATAGTATTTCCTGTTACCGTCATGCAATTCGTATTTAACAATCCTGCATCCGCAAGTTCCTTCATAACCGCATAAACGCCTCCGGCTTCATTCAAATCCTCCATATATGTAGGACCTGCCGGTGCAAGGTGGCAGAGATTAGGAGTTTTAGCGCTTATATCGTTTGCAAATGCTATGTCAAAATCAAAGCCGATTTCATGTGCGATAGCAGGTAAATGCAGCATTGAATTGGTTGAGCAGCCAAGCGCCATATCTACTGTAAGTGCATTTAAAACCGCGTCCTTAGTTATAATATCGCTTGGTCTGATATTCTTTTTATACAGCTCCATAACAGCCATTCCGGCATGTTTAGCTAACTTGATTCTTTCAGAATATACCGCGGGAATCGTGCCGTTACCGCGAAGTCCCATACCCAGCGCCTCTGTCAGACAGTTCATCGAATTGGCCGTATACATACCGGAGCAGGAACCGCAGGTAGGACATACCTTCTCCTCAAATTCCCTTACGTCTTCCTCGGTCATAGTACCTGCCGCATGGGAGCCTACCGCCTCAAACATAGAAGATAAGCTTCTCTTTTGACCCCGTACGTGACCTGCCAGCATAGGTCCTCCGGATACAAATACCGTAGGCACATTGATTCTTGCGGCCGCCATCAAAAGACCCGGCACATTTTTATCACAGTTGGGAACCATTACCAGTGCATCGAACTGGTGTGCGAGTGCCATACACTCGGTAGAATCCGCTATCAAATCTCTTGTGACAAGCGAATACTTCATACCGATATGTCCCATTGCTATTCCGTCACATACCGCAATAGCCGGAAATACCACCGGAACACCGCCGGCCTCGGCTACTCCCAGCTTAACCGCATTAACGATTTTATCAAGATTCATATGCCCCGGCACAATCTCATTATATGAACTTACTATGCCGACCATTGGTTTGTTCATCTCCTCCTCCGTAAAACCGAGCGCATTAAATAAGCTTCGGTGCGGAGCCTGCTGTATACCTTTTTTTACGTTATCACTTTTCATTACTCATCTCTCCTTTATAATATTAACTGTAATTTTGAATCTTCCGGACTTACATATTAATTATCTTTTTTAGCAAAAATGACAACCCTGTCATTTTTATAATAAATCTCTGTCTCTTTCTCCAGATACTCTCTCGGCAGTTCATCATAAGTTATATATAATTTCCATTCATCCGCATATGAATCCAATGTCAGCAATGTATTCTCGGATAAAAGCAGCATACTGTCCAACAGAATGTAATCGGCCTCCTGCGGTATTAATGTAATATTTTCCCTGTCAAAAAGGTATTTCACCAGATATTCCTGATCACAGTCGGTTACACAAAGTATATCGTCTTCTTTTAAATCAATATTGTCAAGTGCATCTTCTATTGCCGCCTCTCTGTTACTGTACTGCCGGTTGTATGAAGGTTGGAATAAAAATATCATACACAATATACAGGTAACAACAGTAATTGATATGGCAAAGTAGTCATGACCTTCACGTTTAGAGTTTTTAATCAAATCATCTATACAGACAAATAACCAGGTAATAAGCACAGCCACAGGTACCGCAAAGAATGAGAATACCCTGTAATAAGGAAGCGCCGCCTGTATGATGAGCATTAGCGGAGTGATTAAAAATGATAACAGTAAATACCACTCCGTAAAACTGCCTATTTTTTTCTTAAAAACCGCCCTTCCTATAATTGATATAATACCAATACAGACAATCAGAATCAATGCCACCGACAAACCGGAATAATAATTTTCAAACAATGCCTTTATCCATATTCCAAACCTTGGAATATAACCGTCTCTTGCCACACTCTGTATATAAGGTGTATCAAGCATATATTGAATACCGGTCTGAATCGCCTTAAAAGGTGCATGTAAGATGATTGAAAAATGTCCTTCTCCATAATACATGCTGTCTACTGTCTTAGACAAAAGGTTAGAACCGATTGCAAGCCATATTACAGCATACAGCCCCGCCGTACATACCGCACTTATCAATGCAGTTATAAAAAGTTTTATAAACTCTTTTATGCGCTTTTGAATAAGCAGCCAGCCACCGCCAATAAAACATAAAGGAATAACGTAATAAACACTGCTTGGAAGCGTATACAATGCCCATATGAACGAACAGGCAAGAATAATATAATTTCTTTTTTTATTTGCATTTAATAATATAATCTGAACAAGTTCATATATGGCAGTCAGATACAAACAAGTAGCCAGCGCATATCCCCTGCCTTGTACCGCTAGCGAATTTACTATATTCATTGATGCAAAAACAAACACCGGTATCAGCGCAAACCCTTTGGGAAAAAGCTTTTTTCCTATTGAAAACAACAGGCATAGAGTGATAAGACTTGCAAGCCAGGATACACCTCTTAAACCAATTGCAGAATTTCCAAAAAAATCAAGCACCGCAGATAATACAGAATACCCCACGTGATTGTTGGGTAGCGGCCAGTGTATAGCCGCATAAACCGGACCTCTGCTGATAAAATAATAATAAGTATAAAGCTCATCATACCAAGGTGTCAACGCAAAAAGCCGCCAGCCGTAATACACTGCCATTCCTAAAAGAAAAAGCAGGAAAATCACATTTTCCGATTTTCGTTTTACCATAATCTTATATCCTTTGCGCCAGCAAATCTCCCATCTGCTTACAGCCGACCTGTGTGCATCCTGCAGACATTATATCGACCGTCCTGTAACCTTCTTTTAATACGCTCTTGACTGCATTGTCAATTGCATCCGCCTCTTTATCCAGGTCAAAACTATAACGAAGCATCATTGAAGCCGAAAGCACGGTTGCTATCGGATTGGCAACATCTTTACCCGCAATATCCGGCGCAGAGCCGTGACTCGGTTCATACAGACCAAACTTAGAATCATTCAGTGAAGCAGATGCAAGCATACCTATAGAACCGGTTACCATACTTGCTTCATCAGATAAAATATCACCGAACATATTTTCGGTCAATATAACATCAAATTGTGCCGGATCTTTTACCAGCTGCATAGCGCAGTTGTCCACCAGCATATGCTCTAACTTAACTTCCGGGTAGTCCTTTGCAACCTCTTCCACTACCTTACGCCACAGTCTGGAGGAGTCCAGTACATTTGCCTTATCGACGCTGGTCACTTTCTTCCTTCTCTTCATTGCAATATCAAAGCCTTTGACAGCTATGCGACGAATTTCATTTTCATCATAAGTCAAAGTATCGATTGCCTTTAATACACCGTTTTCTTCTATCGTCTTACGTTCTCCAAAATAGAGACCACCGGTAAGCTCTCTCATAATAAGCATATCGAAACCTGCCGCGGAAATCTCTTCTTTTAACGGACAGGCTCCCGCAAGCTCCTCATAAAGCACTGCAGGTCTTAAATTTGCAAATAAATTAAGCGCCTTCCTGATCCCAAGAAGTCCTGCTTCCGGTCTTAAATTGGGAGGCAGTTTATACCAGGGAGAAGTAGTCGTATCGCCTCCTATAGAACCCATAAGCACCGCATCCGCACTCTTAGCCTGTTCTATCGCTTCATCCGTAAGCGGCACACCGTGCGCATCTATAGATGCTCCTCCCATAAGAATATCCGTATACTTCATAGTGTGACCAAATTTAGCTGCCACAGCATCCAGAACTTTCTTGACTTCAGTTACAATCTCCGGTCCTATTCCGTCTCCCGGAATACAAGTGATATTTAATTCCATTTATCCATACCCCTTCCTAATAGCATAATAAGATGCACCGAAATGCATCTTACTTTTATCTTACTTAAATATTAATCCCTATTCGGCATCAGGTTTTTCAATCTGTACAATAGCTGTCTTTTGCATCGGAATACGGCAGTTTTTGTTATTTCCAAACTCAACAATAACCGTATCATCCGTAATATCAATTAGTGTTCCGTAAAAACCGCTGCTTGTCAAAACAGCATCACCTACTGCAAGCTCAGCCATCATAGCCGCCACTCTTTTTTGTTCCTTTTTCTGCGGACGAACCATAATAAAATACATAACGGCTACAACTATTATTATATATATTACCATAATAACGGTACTGCTTGCGGCTGCACCTGCTTCTGCAGCAGCCTCTTCTGCGGTCAATAATATTCCCATAGTAATCCCTCCATTCTTATTAAACTATACACAAAACAATAAAAGAAAACAAGTCTTTTATAAGCCTTCCAATTTCTTTTTCTTATACTGGGCAAATTCGCCTCTGTCCAGAGCATCTCTGATTTCAGTCATCATAGTATTATAAAAATATAAATTATGCAGTACGCAAAAACGCATACCCAACATTTCCTTAGCTTTGAGCAGATGCCTGATATAGGCTCTGGAATATCCCTTTTTACATACCGGACAGCCGCAGCCTTCTTCAATCGGCCTATCGTCAAGCTCATATTTGGCATTAAAAAGGTTCAGTTTCCCATGATTGGTATATAAATGTGCATGTCTTCCGTTTCTGGTAGGATAAACACAATCAAAAAAGTCTACTCCCCGTTCTACCGCTTCCAGAATATTGGCAGGAGTTCCGACTCCCATCAGATATACCGGTTTATCCTCAGGCAGATAAGGTACTGTTTCCTCAATAATGTGGTACATCTGCTCATGACTCTCTCCTACGGCAAGACCGCCAATCGCATATCCGTCTAAATCAAGCTCCGTAATCCTCTTGGCATGCTCTATTCTTATATCATCAAAAATCGCTCCCTGATTGATTCCAAACAAAAGCTGGTTCGGATTAATAGTGTCCTCCAGACTGTTAAGCCTGTTCATCTCCTGTTTGCATCGCACCAGCCATCTTGTGGTACGCTCTACGGAATTCTGTACATAACTTCGTTCCGCCGTACTGGGCGGACACTCATCAAAAGCCATTGCAATTGTGGAAGCCAGATTGGACTGTATCTGCATACTTTCTTCCGGCCCCATAAAAATTTTTCTTCCATCTATATGAGAGTTAAAATAAACGCCCTCTTCTTTAATCTTACGAAGTCCTGCCAGTGAAAAAACCTGAAATCCACCGGAATCCGTCAAAATCGGCCGGTTCCATAGCATAAACTTATGTAAACCGCCAAGTTTCTTTATAACAAGGTCGCCCGGTCTTACGTGCAAATGGTAAGTATTGGACAATTCCACCTGTGTATCTATCTGCATAAGATCCTCGGTGGAAACCGCACCTTTAATGGCTGCGACCGTACCTACATTCATAAAAACGGGGGTCTGTATTGTGCCATGTACAGTGCTTAGTTCTCCGCGTCTCGCCCTGCCTTCTTTTTTTATGATTCTATACATGAATCGCTAATCTCCATCTTAAAGATACTTATCCCAGAATTCTTCCAGACAAATATTATCCTGCACCATAACAGTGGCTGCATCTTTACCCACATATCTGAAATGCCAGGGTTCAAATTCAATACCTGTAATATACTCTTTTCCTTCCGGATACCTAAGTATAAAACCATACTCGCAACTATGCTCTGCCAGCCATTTACCTGCATCCGTATCCCCAAAGGCCTCATCTAAGCCAACATGGGTGTCTGATGTTATATCCAATGCAAGTCCTATCTGATGTTCACTTGAACCGGGTATCGTAACAGTCAGGGATGCGGTTTTATATGCTTCCATATATGAATACCCCTGAGCCATATATCGATTGATTTTCCGTCCAAAAAGATACTCCTGTCTATCCAATGTCCTGTATGGAGATCGAACCGCAAGATTGATACCGTCTACTCTGGCAGCCTGAAGCATACTGAGCAGGTCGGATACAATCCTCTCGTCACACTTCATATCGCCCCTAATGGCACCAAGATTAAAACTGTAATCCTCCGGGATTGGATGCTGCTTATTTACCAGCACAAGCCGCCAGTCGCTGCTGTCAAATTCCTGTATCTGTTCTGTTTCAGTCTCCGATTCTTCCTCAGTTCCTATTCCTACCTCAGCTTCTGCTTCCGTTACGGCTTCT
This sequence comes from Lachnospiraceae bacterium, assembly GCA_022510525.1. Taxonomy (GTDB): domain Bacteria; phylum Bacillota; class Clostridia; order Lachnospirales; family Lachnospiraceae; genus UBA3282. The sequence continues at coordinate 22,144 of JAFLTH010000018.1, forward strand.
GATTCCGCATCAACACCATTTCCTTCTACATCATCCTCAATAGAATATGAATCCGAATTTTCCAAAATATCATCCAATGTATAAGAAGTTGCATCCTCATCATTTTCAGCCAATTCGTGTTCTTTCAAATCTTCTTCGCTCTCTGAAAGCATGCTTTCGTCAGGTTCAAACGTTTTTTCATCTGCAAATCCTATATCAGAATACTCAACAACCTCATTATAAGTCTCCTGTGCATTAATAAATCCCGACGGTCCTGTAAATACAGCAAAAGAAAAGCTGCATCCGGACACGAAAAACAGCAGGGAAAATGCAATCCCCGCATATCGTTTACCATTTGTTGCAAAATGACGGCACAGGTAATACAGACTTAAAATTATTACCATAACTGCCATACTTGGATATTTCAACAGCTTATGCTTTTTTGCAAAAGCCGTGCATTTTTGCACAACTTTTTCGCGAAAAGTTTTATTCATCCGAATGTACACCACTTTCAAATATAAAAGCCAAAACATTTAATTTTAAAATCTAATATATATAATAACACATATTTTTTATTTGTACATCTTTTTTTGTCATGTAAAGTTTTTCCCTAATTTATTATATTATTATCCTAATTTTGTGCCAATATTACTTCTTGACAATTCCACCAGCCTTTTATATGCACCATCCTGTTTCATTAACTCGGTATGACTGCCTTGCTCGCATATTTTCCCACTTTCTATAACGTATATCATATCTGCATTTTCAATAGTTGACAGCCTATGTGCTACTACAAGTGTAGTACGTCCTCCCATAAGTGCCTCAATTCCTTTTTGAACAAGCTGTTCACTCTCCGAATCTAAAGCAGAGGTTGCCTCATCCAGAAGAAGTATCGGCGCATTTTTTATAAATGCACGGGCTATTGCGATTCGCTGGCGCTGTCCTCCGGACAGACTTTCCCCACGCTCTCCCACCAGCGTGTCATATCCACTCGGAAATTCCATAATGAATTCATGCGCATAGGCACGCTTTGCAGCCTCAATTATTTCATCATCAGTCGCTCCCGGTCTTCCATATCTTATATTTTCTTTTATGCTTGTTGTAAAAAGATAAGCATCTTGCGGAACATATGCAATATTACCACGTAATTCATCCAAAGTGTAGTCTGATAGTGGTTTCCCCAATATTATGATATTACCACTGTTAAGTTGATAAAAACCCAATAAAAGCTTGACTATCGTACTCTTGCCTCCACCGCTCTCTCCTACAAGTGCAGCAGTCTTTCCATTATTCACTGTAATATTAATACCGTTTATTACTTTTTGTATATCATCATATGAAAATACAGCGTCACTTATAGTAATGTCAGTATCTTCTATGGGAAAAGAGCCGCCTGCATTAATGTTTTTAATCCGTTGATCCCTCGGCTGTATTGGCTGATCTAAAATCTCGTATACTCTGTCTGCCAGGACAAATGAGTCTATCAAACTTCCCCATGCGCTGCCAATACGGCTTAAGAAATACGATACCGCACCCTGTAAGCTGAGAATTGCTATCACCGTACCAAAATCAATCAAACCCGCAAAAGACATAAATACACCAATGATCAGGATAACAATATTGCACAGGTAGCCAAATACCCATTCAACTGCCGATACGTCAGACATCCTGCGAAATCTCTTCACTGTATGTTCGGCTGCTTCCTCATTAAAACCGGAATAACGTTCTATCATAGCCCGTGTTCCCGGAAACATTTTGATAACGTTAATCCCTGCCAATATATCTGTAAGACTCATTGTGCATTTAGTAAGAAGTTTCTGTATCCTGACCGCCATACCACGAAGAGGTTTGGAAAGAACCATATTTATTCTCACTGATAAAATGCTTAATGCAAGTACCATAAGCCCTATACGCGCATCCATCAATAAAATGATTATAATTGATGAAACACCGATTATCACAGGCCCTATGATCACTTGATGCCTGTTTGCAAGGGAGGACTTTATATCCTCCACATTGAAACATAGTTTTTGTATGGAATCTGCCGAGTGATTCTTTTCAAAATATGACATCGGCATATTGAACAAATGTGTCATCACCCTTAGGCGAAGTCTCGCCATAATCTGACGGACATGATACATATATGTATAAATGATAAAACATCTGACCATGTCTGCGGCCAAAACAACTGCTGCCAGCCAAAGCGCAGTTTTAAATAAATTAATATCGGAAGCCGTCACTGCATTAATGATATTTTTATAAAATATTGCATTCATTGCACTTACAAATACATCAGTAGCCGGAATCAGTATCAGGCAGAGCCAATATACACCGGTTCCTTCAAACAGCGATAGATATTTTTTAAATTTATTAATTGTTATTTTATCTTTATTCATAATAATCCTTCATTCTTTTATTCGTTATTAATATGAATTACCTTCGTACATACAATAAAGCTTTGGATAAACTCTACCCTTTTCCAGTAATTCTTTATGCGTTCCGATCTCAACTACTCTTCCGTGATCCATAACAACGATATAGTCTGCGTTTTGTATTGTAGACAGTCTGTGTGCGACTACAAGAGTTGTGCGTCCTTTTGCCAGAGAGTCAAGTGCCTTTTGTACATCGGATTCTGACTGAACATCAAGTGCCGAGGTTGCCTCATCCAAAAGTAATATAGGAGCATTTTTTAAGATTGCACGTGCAATGGAAAGACGCTGTATCTGCCCTCCTGACAATCGTGACCCCCGTTCACCTGCCGGAGTGTCGTACTTTTCAGGTAGTTCATTTATGAAACCGGATGCATTCGCAGCTTCCGCTGCCATACGAATTTCGTCCTCATCAGCTCCGGTCTTCCCCATAGCAATATTTTCTCCCACGGACACCGGAAACAGATATGCATGCTGTGACACATATGAAAAGCGTGAACGTAATGCTTCCAGATTCCAATCGTTAAGTTCAATTCCTTCAATCAAAATACTTCCCTGCCGCGGTCGATAAAAGCCGCATATAAGACGAAGCAACGTGCTTTTTCCACTCCCACTTGCACCAACTATTGCGACAGTCTTACCTTTAGGAACTGTAAAGCTTATACCATTAAGCACAGGAGTCCCTTCTTCATAGAAAAACTCTACACCCCTGAATTCTATTGCAGGAGCATCCTCTATACCGCACTCTACGCTTCCCGCCTTTTCGACCGGTGTATTTAATATCTCAAATACTCTTTCTCCCGCTGCCAATGCTGTCTTACTGTTAAATAATTTATTGGCCGTATCATTAATGACATTAACCATCTTGGGTAAAAGAGAAAAAAATGCCACCAGGCTGCCTATTGTCAACCTTCCCTGAATGCAGAACCACCCGCCTATTACAAGGCAGAATATAGAAGAAAGACTACCTGACAGAATAAAAAATGCACGTCCTTTATACTGGTTTTTGTCATTAGAAACTGACATGTCTGTCATTTTTCGTACATTTTCACGGTAATCCCCAAGCAGCGTATCCTGAAGGCAATAGCTTGCAACCACCTCCATGCCGCCTATCATGTCTACTGACGAACTTATGACATCTGCGGAATACTGCATATATGCTTTGGATCCGAATTTAAATTTGGTTGTAAGCATTGAACCAAAGGGCAGACAAAGTATTGTCGGCACTATGGATATAATAAATAATGGCGGATTGAGATATAACAAATATGTAAAATAAAAAATAAGCAAGAATGGATTCATAATTACATAAATCAAATCAGCTTGCACAAAACCACTTACTCTGTTTACATCGTCTGTCAGTCTTGACAGAATATCTCCCGAACGGTTTTTTTCCATATATTCTGCTGTCATTTTGGTAATATGGATTACCGCATCATCTTTAACTTCTTTAAGTATCTTAGTTGCCGCCCTCCCTGATGTATACCGTGTAAGCCATGCCGAACCGGCTCCGGTTGTAAGTATACCAACACACACCAAGATAATGAGTCCTATATCGGTTAATGTTCCTGCCTCAAGTCCATCAACCACACGTTTTATAAGCTCAGAACCGGCAACATCACAGCCGGTACATAACGCCCCTGATAATAAGGCAAGAAATATGAGTATTTTATGCTTATTAACATACTTTAAAATCTGTATAGTAATTTCTTTATCTGTTTTCATATTTTTGACCATAATACACGTTCCTCATTCCTGCCATAATATTCGGCCCTTGTTCCAAACCTTTTCTCCTTTGTTTCTGTCATCGGTTTCTACCTGTCCGATACGCCAGCACTCCGAAAACTTCCCTATAATTTTCATTGCTTCTTCCCAATGTTTCTCCGGAACAGCCACTACCATTCCGATTCCCATATTAAAATGAAACGGAAACACATTTTCTCCAATCATATCCTGTTCAAAGATGAATCTATACAAAGGCATAACAGGAACAGAAGACAAATCAATATACGCGCACAGTCCTTCGGGTATATCCCGCCAACAATTTACGTTTATAAGAGAATTGCTGATCCGAAAAGCTTTGTGCAAATATTCTAACTCTTGTAAAGCTGCTATCTCCCTTGTGTAGACTAGATTTGCTTTCATTAACTCGTCCATAAAAGAAGTATTTTCATCAATTTTAGCATGGTAAAGTTCAGGTTTTTTATCAAGCATTAACTTCACAAAGGGGTAGCTTATACCATCTATGCCCTCCGTCTTTATACCAATCAATATATCTCCTTCTTTAATACTGCTTCCTGTCAGCACTTTATCCTTATCCTGCACACCTACCACCGTAGAGTTCAACCAATACTCTGTCGGGTTATAATTAACAGGCTGGGCGGAAATCTCCATTCCGGCAAATGAAACCTTATTTTCTTCGCAGATTCGTTGAAATGATTGTGCCATAAGATATAACTGTTCATAATCGTAATTTCCACAGATTATCATTGACCTTAAAATAACCGGTTTCATGCCATGATGTAATGTAAAATTAATTGCACGGGCCGCTACATCCTCACAAATCTCATAATTGTATCCATACTCTTTTGCCAATTTTTCCTTAGATCCCGGAACACAGGTAATACATGAATATACAGGTTCTTTCATCTGTGATGTATCTATCCTAAACAGACAGGCATCCGCATAATTTGAGGACAATATAGTATCATCATTAGAATTAAGTTCCATAACTGACGATTTTAAAGCATGTAACTTTTTTGTATCAAGCCCCGAATCCTTATATGAAATCCACCTGTTTTTCCATTCATCTTCGTTTAACAACGCATCAACTGTCACATTTAGCAGACCGGAAATCTCATATAACATTTCAACCGTAGGCAGACTCTTTCCTAACTCCCATTTTGAAACGGCTTGATAGGAAATATGCAATAAATCAGCAAGTTCCTTTTGCGTTATGCCTTTTTGCTTTCTAAAAAAGGCGATTCTTTTACCAATATTTTCTTTATCCAACATACTTCATCCGGCCTTTCTTAATCTGTAAGTTCCAATCACATTTAAAATATACCATAACATTTTATATAGTATCAATAAACGCTTTAGCGACTCATTTATAAGAAAATCAACTATCAGTTGAATCGCAAACACGGTCACACTTATCGTGACTTTTCTTAATGAATAATTTATGCTATACTTTTACGTAAACATATCAATAAATGCGAAAGGAACTTATGCAATGTCCGGTTCATCTTATGGCAAATTATTTAAAATCACAACTTGGGGGGAATCCCATGGTAAGGCACTGGGTGTCGTCATAGACGGTTGTCCGGCAGGTCTGCCTCTGACAGAGGAAAATATTCAAATATTTCTGGACCGACGCAAACCGGGTAAAACCAAAATCTCAACACCCAGAAAAGAGGATGACAAAGTAGAAATACTCTCCGGTGTATTTGAAGGCAAAACTACCGGAACACCGATTTCTCTTATTGTGCATAATACTTCACAACGTTCTTCCGATTACAGTGAGATTGCAAGCTATTACCGTCCCGGACATGCCGATTATACTTTTGATGCAAAATATGGTTTTCGCGACTATCGCGGTGGCGGACGCTCATCCGCAAGGGAAACCATCGGGCGTGTTGCAGCCGGAGCAATTGCTTCTAAAATATTGAATACATTAGGCATCAACCTTATTGCATATACCAAATCGATAGGCCCTATAGAAATTGACGAAAAAGCGTTCAATCCAGATGCTATTCTTGATACGCCTACTTGTATGCCCGATTATGAGGCTTCTAAAAAAGCCGAGGAATATCTTGCAGAATGTATGAAAGATTTTGATTCCGCAGGCGGCGTCATTGAATGCAAAATAGAGGGTTGTCCTGCCGGTATCGGTGAACCGGTATTTGATAAACTGGATTCCGATATAGCCAAAGCCATTATGTCAATAGGTGCCGTCAAGGCAGTGGAAATCGGTGACGGAATACAGGTTTCAACACGCAGGGGCAGCGAGAATAACGATGCATTTACAATGCAGGAAGATAAGGTATGTAAAGCTACTAACCACGCCGGGGGAATTTTGGGCGGAATCAGTGACGGCTCCACTATTATTTTCCGTGCTCATATAAAGCCTACTCCTTCTATTTTTAAGAAGCAGCAGACTGTAAATAAGCAGGGAGAGAATATAGAAATAGAAATTAAAGGCAGACACGACCCTGTGGTTGTTCCAAGGGCCGTGGTGGTGGTAGAGGCTATGGCTGCCATTACTTTACTGGATGCCATGCTCGTCAATATGGGATCTAAGATGGAAAATCTGCGGAAGATTTATGTACTATAAGCGAACATCAACCGGTACATATGTTGTAGCGTTAGGTGTTACTGCTGTTTCGGCTGACGATGCATTCTCCGAAGCAGAAGTGCCAGACTGTTTGTTTACGCCTTCTACACCTGATATGCTTTCTTCTGTATCTTTTTCCTTTGCATTTATATCGCTGCCGTCTGATTTTTCTGCATTGCGGTCTGCCTCGGCTGCTTCTTTCATTGTTTTATTTGTATCCGCTAAGGTAGAAAGTTGTGATGCTGTCGCTTCCTGTGCTTTTTTCTCAGTTTCGGCAAGTTCTTGTTTCTTTGAAGACGTATCACCGCCTCTAGCTCCATCCAGCTGAATTTCAGCCTTCAGAACTCCTGCTTTCCCTTCCATTTTGGTTGCTATGCTGCCCTGTGCCTTTGCCTGTTTCATGGAAGTGTCCGCAGAAATCATAGCTTCCATGCTTGCCTGTGAAAGTCCTTGGATGTTTTGTCCATCTTTCACCTTACTATTATTTGATTGACCATTCGGGTCAAAAATATCATCGGATGAGGATGCTGCTTTCTCCTGCTGTTTTTCCCTGCGCTGCTCAATCTGGTACTGCCTTAACTGCATATTAAGTTCACTTATCTGCTGCTGTATTTCCTGCCGTTTTTTCATCTTTTCTTCCAACGACATATCTTCATTGGAAGAAAGCTCCTGCAGCTGTTTTTGTGCATCGGCAATCTGACTCTGAATCTGACGTACGTAAGGATCCGTTGACTGATTCATTCCCATCTGCCCCATTTGTGCGTTTACTCCATTGATACCGTTAATTGTCATTTTCTTTTCCTCCTTGATAAAAATTTGAAATCCATTTCGAAGTTATTCTTTTTTGCTTCTGTTAAATCTATCGGAGAATAAAATATCGAAATAAAGCAAATTGTTGTAAAGCGTCCTTTTTATGGTGTGAAGCAAAACACCGAAATACCGTATATAAATACAAAGTTTTCTTTGCTTATTGTCGGAGCCAGAGGCGCAAAGAAAACTTTATATTTATATACGGTATCATTTACTCTATCATAAGCATAACACTTAATACGAATTCATCATTATTTAATACAATATCTATATCTCCAAAATATTTCCTTGCCACATTGCGTATATTATGTAAACCATACCCATGACCTTCTATTTTTGATTTTGAAGTAATTGGCAGTCCGCATTCAACATCCCAACGCAAAGTTCCTTCAAAACTATTACTGATTTCTATCATATAAGCATTGTCCCTGCGGTAGGATTTTACACCTATATATGCATCCTTCTCTCCCTCTGTATTTTCCACAGCGTTCTGCAAAGCATTGTTCAATATGACACTGATATCAAATGCGTTAATATTAGAATCTGTAGGAAAATGAAAATCACTGTCAAAGCGGATATTTCTTTTTTCCGCATCCGTCTTCCATTCCTGCAGAATCGTATCCGTTATTGGGTTTCCGCTTTTTATACCATCCACCGCCACGTTTAATAGAACTGCCTTCAATTCATTGGCATATTCCTGTGCCTGTGCCGCTCCATTCCCTGTATAAAGCCTTTCCAGCGTAAGTATATGGTTTGTCATATCGTGCTTCATACCGCGTATATCCTTATATAAATTTTCAACTTGTCCGATATGACGCTTCAGATCATCTATCTGTGTGGAAAGCATCTGATTTGCCAACTTTTCCTCCTGTTCCGCTTTTATATTCTGATAGAGTATTATCAAAATAACAACCACTGTCACAGCCACGCTACAATAAACAAACAACAGCAAATCATATATCTGCGGCAGTTTTCTGCTCTCTAATATATAAAAAACACGATAGTATCGTATGATTTTATAGCCCACTACTCCCAGCAATGGCGGAATCACCAACATAAACAATTCCCGCTTTGACATCTGCTCATATTTATACACATAGCTTTTTATTATGAAGCAGATGGCAGCATACGTAATCATAAACACCATTATCAAATAGAATGCACAGCCCCCGACATAAACCATAAACTGCATATACATAGGAGGATTTCCCTTGTACCACGCGGTATTTTCCACAATTTTATACAAATAATCATATAGAATATCTGCCATTGCAGCCGTAAACCAGCGCAATGAAAAATAGGTAATGGCAAAAAAAGCTTTCTGAGTATAGTTTCTCCGCTCCATTATACACATTACCAGAAATGCTATAAAGCTTCCCAGCAGATATGCCGTAAAGATACCCATATGTGGTGGAATGACATAAAGCACTATCATTGCTAAGAAATAAGTTATTCCTGCTGCCAAAGCCACCTTTGCCTGCTGTACAAACGGCTTTATCAGCCTGTTAAGACAATAGCCATCAATACATAGCTCTATCATATAAACAGCCACCCCAACGCTGCTCCAGTCAGCTGCATCACTCATCTCATACGCTCCCTTTCATTCGGTTATATCGCAAATAACTTTTCACGAAGCCCTGATAGTTCTGTTTGGCCATAAGTACCTGTCCTTTTTTCAGATAGATAGTCTTAGCATCATATTTTCGTATATAGTCAAAATTTACAAGATACGCTCTGTGAGGGCGGTAGAATCCCTCTCCTGCTTTCTCTTCCAGGTCTTTAAGTTTTCCGTAATACTCTATATCCGCATCCTGTGTATGGATTATCACTTTACGGTCATACACTTCAGCATATATAATGTCCTCAAAGTTGACTGTGATATGTTCTCCCTTTGTAGTTATTAACAGACTTGGTTTATCTTTTTTCACATCTGCGAATTGCGACTTTTTTCTGTCTGCAAGCTGCCCTGCTGCTTTATGTAATACTTCGGAAAATTTCTCATCTGTGAATGGCTTTACAAGGTAGTGAAGGGCATCGACGTCAAACGCCTGAAATACATAATCTTCTATTGCGGTCACAAAGATAATAATAAGCTTCTTATCTATCAGGCGGAGTTCCTTTGCCGTTTCTATTCCGCTTTTTCCCTGCATCTGAATATCCAAAAGCAGAATATCCGGCAATTCTCCTGCCAGCAGTTCTTCTCCTGATGTGTACAAAAGTATATCCGATTGAGGATAGAGTTTCATAACTTTATCCTTTATAAGTTCCCTTATTTCTTTTTCATCATCACATATTCCTATCTTCATTTTTCCACTTCCCTTGCAAATACTTATATAAATTATATCGGAATCGAACGGATTTTAACATATGGAAAATGTTGTGAAAGGGATATATTATGTTGTATGATGCATAGCAACAGACAGTTGCTTGGTTTTCTGAAAAATAAATGATATAGTATCTACGAGAGGGGGTTAATTATGGAAACAAAGAATATTATATATGAACTGCGGACCAAAAACGGATTATCCCAGGATGAGCTCGCGGAAAAAGTCTATGTTACACGTCAGGCTGTATCCCGCTGGGAAACCGGTGAAACCACACCAAATACAGAAACCCTGAAACTGCTGTCAAAACTCTTTGACGTTTCTATCAATACACTTCTTGGTTCTCCAAGGAAGCTGATCTGCCAATGCTGCGGTATGCCGCTTGATGATTCTTCCATCAGTAAAGAGCCCGACGGTACATTTAATGAAGAGTATTGTAAGTGGTGCTATGCAGATGGAAAATTCGTTTATACAAGTATAGAGGAATTGACAGATTTTCTTGTGGGACACATGTCAAATGAGAACTGGCCTCCGAAGCAGGCACGAGCGTATTTTGAAGAACAACTTCCAAAGCTCAATTACTGGAAGCAGACGAAATAACTAAGCAATTTTATACAATTCCGAATTCCTTAATAAGCGTATAATGCAATCATGCATAAATTGCAAATAAACTATTAAGGAGTGTGGAAAATGGATTACAAAGATTTATTTGAACAATTCAACAATGAGGGTAGGTTGATTTTACCGGACACTGATATTTCTTTTGCAGATATACCATGGTCTAAACACCCTACTTTTGAGGGTGTGGAGTTAAAACACATTATTACTTCAAAACAGACAAACGGACAGTTTAGTTTTCATCTGGTAAGGATTGCTCCGAATAAGAAAATCGGAAACCACGTTCACAAAATACAATTAGAAACTCATGAAGTGATTTCCGGTAATGGCATTTGCATTAACAATGGCACCAAGATAAAGTATGCTCCGGGCGTAATATCTATATTGCCCATGAATGTAGCACATGAGGTGACTGCCGGCAGCGATGGTCTATACATTTTTGCAAAATTTATGCCTGCCTTGAACTAGCAGTTATAATCTTATGCCAGTATTCTGCAAGAAGTTTTATATGTAGCCGGTGTCAATCCAACATATTTTTCAAATTGCTTTATGAAATGGCTTTGGTCACAAAAACCGGTGGCTAAAGCCACTTCTGTTATACTATCAATATTATTTAACATATGTTGGGCTTTACGAATACGATTTTGAATTTGGAACTGATGAGGCGTTAGTCCGACAATCTGCTTAAAATTTCTGATAAAATGATACTTGCTCATATACGCAGAGTAAGCCATTTCGTCAATACTTAATTTCTTTTCAGGATAACATTCCAACCGATATTTTGCTAAATCGATAAATGGTTCACTAATAGACGAATATGAATTGTCATTGAACAAGTCCAAACAATTCATCAATTGATATGTCTGTTTTTCAGTTATATTCAAATCAGAAACAGCAGTTAGTAAATTCCGTATACTATTTTGAATTTCATTTTTATTGCATTTGATCAGAATATTCTTGTTAATGCATAAGGTTATTAATGAATATGGTGTCTTTGCCTCAATAATGTGAGGTACGTAAGGCAAAATAATAAAGGGATTGTCCTTTTCACAAATGAAAGAATTTCCACCGATAGTCAATAAAACTGAACCACATAATATTAAACCAATAGTAAAAACAGAAACATGATTATGCAGTGGATAAGATATTAATGAATTGTTACAAAGTATCAGTTCTATACCAATTGACTTATCATATAAATATTGAACACAATTTGGCTTTTGTATAATATCTTTTTGCTCTTTTGTATCTTTTGATTTCAACGCTGCTAATTTTTTCCTCTCTGTTTTACTCGAGTTAGCATAGTCTAACTCCCAAAAACCTCTTCAGTAAAAAATAGTTCTTTTGTTACTTGTCCATAAACAACAGCACGATGTATCAGTTCAGGAATCCTCCTTAATTACCTACACCGGTTTGTGTCAGCACTTCAATAAGTGAACCGTTTTTTGAGACATATTTATATCCATGCTCTAGATCCTCATGGTAAACAGGGTATCTGTTTATATAAAACGCATCTATTCCTGCTGCATTAGCGCCAGCAATATCCGACTTTAACTCGTTGCCTATCATAATGCTCTGTGATTTTTCAAGTCCGTAGCGCTCACAGCAGATATTGTAAAAATCAGGATCAGGCTTCATACAGTGTTCGTCCGAAGATATTAATATACCATCAAAATACGGCGCAAGGCCTGTGTATTCAATCTCCTGCCAAGTAAAGCTTCTCTGTGCGTTTGATAACAAATATATTTTCTTACCTGCCGCCTTAAGCTTTTTTAAGCATTCAAGCGTATCCGGAAAAAGGCACAAATATATGAGAGAAATATTTCTAAAGTTCTCACATAATGTCAGTATATCCGCGTCTGACAGCTCATAGCCCTTTATTGCAAAAACCTCACGAAATACATCCTCTATCTGAATTTCGGCTTTTATATGCTTACCCTCTTTAGCTACGTGTTCTCTGTGCTTACGCTCAGTTGCAGTATACATTTTATAAAAGTATTTCCATTCAAAATAAAAGCCCTGACTGCGAAGCCATTTTGTGTATTTTTTGAAAAAATTTTTGCTGTATTCGTCTGTGTGGACGTCAACAAGCGTACCATATAAGTCAAATATATAATTTTGGTACATTGTTCACTCCCCTATTATTTCCTCTAAGTCCAGCTCTGCAGTTCAACAATATTCCCTTCACAATCTGTGGCATAAACAAAAACTGCTTTTCTGCCATCTTCATATTCTGTTCTTACTACTTCTCCAATCTGTCTTCCACCTTTTTGAAGCAGCAATTGCAATGTCTTTTCTACATCATCCACCTCAAACGCAAGATGTGCTATTCCGCATTTATTGATGGCAATAGTTGAGTCCTCCATTGAATCATAAGAAAAAATTTCAAGTGTCGGGTGATCATTTTCATATCCCGGAAGGCAAAGATGCTCACCAACAATATGCGCGTTTTGAATTCCCGTTAACGCATCAAGCCATTCGCCGCGTAAATCTCTTGTCTCTCCTATGCTTTTACATTGGAAAACTTCTTTATAAAAGTCTACTAATCTTTGGAAATCTTTTGCGATAATATTAGTATGCACATATCTGAACATATGTTCCCCTCCCTGCATATAGCTTGATCATACATTCTCATTCATAATAAGCACAGCACCCATATCATATGCCTTTGCGCATTCCTGCGGGAATACGGTTTCGTGCCTGCGTTTCTTTTCTTCGGGGTCAAAATACGACCACTCCCAATCCAGCTTACTGTAGTCCTTGAGTTGGAGCGTATTCCCACCAACAAAAATTTCTGTTGGTCCGACAAATCGGCTTAGCGTCTGCTGATAATTCCGCATCAATTCTAGATAAGCTGTGTCCGGTGCATTGCTGGTCATAATCAACAGTACGGGGATAGGATTCCGGTTGCAGCACGGCATTTCGCTGTTATAGGTCAGATTTTGAAAAACAAGCCTCTCATAAAGTGCACGGAACGAGGCAGTCATCTCACCGAGATAATTTGGAGAACCGATGATCAGCCCATCAGCCTCGCGAATCGCATCCAGTACTTCTGTCAATCCATCACGACAAACGCAGTGACCTTTATACTGTTCTTTTTTACATCCAAAGCAGGAGATACACCCCGTGTACTTTTCTAACTGGAACAGATCGAACTTCTCTAAAACTGCACCTTTTGATTCGGCGCCTTTTGCCGCTTCGTTGATCAGCGTATCCGTATTCCAGCCCTTTCTCGGCCCGGCATTGACTGCAATAATTTTTTTACTCATAAATTTCCTCTCTAACTGCCAATTAATTTTGGTACTTTCTCTTTATTCTTTTGCAGTTTATTATTATTTATAATGATACCTACACGCCAGAATATATACATTATCAGCATCTATTTTATATATAAGTCTATCCTTATCATTAATTCGCCTGCTCCAAAATCCGGCTAAATTTCCGGTTAATGGTTCCGGCTTTCCTAATCCTTCATTCCCGTTTCGGCAAATATCATCTATAAGCTGATTAATCTTCTTTAAAGTTTTTCTGTCCTCTGTCTGCCAATAAGTATAATCTTTCCATCCATTATCAGTAAAAAGTTTATTCATCTACTTCCTCACCAATAAGTTCATGTATATTTACATTACCTTTTTCCAATTGCGTTTTAGATTCCATTAGCCAATCGTAATTTGCTTTATTTCCCATTACATAAATGTTTTCCATAAGATTATTATAAGATTCTTCTGATAGCATAACCACATTTTTATTATCTTTCCTGGTAACAATCATGATTTCATAATCATTTGTCACTTTATCCATATACATTTTCATATTATCGCGAAGCGTTGTATAATTAACAGCTAACATATTATCCCTTCCTTTTACGTACAGTTTTCTGTACTTTTATTATAACGTACGATTTTCTGTACGTCAATACTGTTTAGTATTATATCCTTTAATGTAGTTTATTCGTTATTTTCTGTCTGTTCTTTTGTATTTGAGTTTGCTAAAAAAAATTAGGCAGGAAGCTATTTTATAGCTTTCCCACCTTGATTAATCACCAGTAAGTTTAAATTGTCTGCAATAAAAACAATTACAATAACAGGTAAATGTTCTTTATTTTTCATAACCAACTTAGAAATTATCCAGCAACTCCAGATAGAAGTTATGATAATCCTTTCTATCATCTTTAGAGAACTGAATAGCAGTCTTAGGATGCTGGTTTAAAATACCTGTTAAGAGATACTCAACATCATAACCCCACTTCACGCCTGATTCCTTTAAAGGTACAATATGGTTTTCAATAAATTTAAGTAACGGATTTATAGTATATTTCGGGTTCTTCAAGAAACCAAGAAGCAGTTCACTCGGGCAGTTGCCACAGCCGCGTCCAAGACTGCTTACTGTGGCATCAAGATAGCTTACTCCCCTTCTTAATGCTTCAATTGTATTGGCAAAAGCCAGCTGCTGGTTATTATGCGCATGTATGCCGACTTTTTTATCGTATTTATCAGCTATTTCCAGATACTTGTCCGAAAGTCTGCTGATCTGTTCGGGATAGAGTGAGCCATAGCTGTCCACCAGATAAATACAGCCCACACTGCTCTGGCACAGGAGTTCCAGCGCAGCATCTATGTCTACCTCATTGGATTTGGAAATTGCCATAATATTTACAGTTGTCTCATAGCCTTTCTTGGTCGCATCCTCAATCATGGCAACTGCGGCAGGAATCGTATTGATATAGGTTGCAACTCTTATAAGGTCAACCGGACTGTCCTTTTTATTCAGTATGTCTTTTTTATAATCAGTGCGTCCTACGTCCGCCATAACCGATATTTTCATATCTGTCTTATTATCACCGACTATATCTCGTATATCCTTGTCATCACAAAATTTCCATTTACCGAATTTTTTAACATCAAACATTTCTTTAGATGCTTTGTAGCCGAATTCCATATAATCCACACCGGCCTTGATATTTGCCTGATACAAATCCTTTACAAATTCATCTGTAAAAAAGAAGTCATTTACCAGACCACCGTCTCTGATAGTACAATCCACCACCTTGATTTCCGGAGTGTAGGACATTAAAGTTCTTTCTGTTTTAGGCATATTACGTTTCCTCTCTTTCATATTAATCGACTAAAATCTTTTTAAAGCTTTTCTTACCTTTTTTCACAATAAATTCTTCTGCTGCAATTTCATCCTTGGTATAACACTTCTTGATATCGTTCTCACGCTCTCCCTTAACTGTCACACCGCCCTGTTCTACTGCACGGCGTGCCTCAGATCGGGATGCTGCAAGCCCTGCGGCAACCAAAATGCCAAGTATGTCTATGCTGCCGTCTATAAACTTATCATCTGTAAGCACAGCAGTCGGCATATTTTCGGAGCTTCCACCGCCTGAAAAGAGCGCTTTTGAAGCCTCTTTTGCCTTATCTGCCTCTTCCTGTCCATGTACCAGATTAGTCAGCTCATATGCAAGAATTTCTTTGGCTTCATTTAACTGACTGCCCTCCCACTTATCCATTTCATCAATCTGTTCAAGCGGCAGGAATGTCAACATTCTAAGGCATTTAAGTACATCTGCGTCTGCGACGTTTCTCCAGTATTGATAGAACTCAAAAGGTGTAGTCTTGTTAGGATCAAGCCAGACAGCGCCTTTTTGGGTCTTACCCATTTTATTACCTTCTGAATTAAGTAAAAGAGTTATCGTCATAGCGTATGCGTCTTTACCCAATTTGCGGCGGATAAGCTCGGTTCCGCCAAGCATGTTGCTCCACTGGTCATCACCGCCAAACTGCATATTACAGCCATATCTTTGGAAGAGCTCCAAGAAGTCATAGCTCTGCATGATCATATAATTAAATTCCAGGAAACTTAAACCTTTTTCCATTCTCTGTTTGTAGCATTCCGCTGTTAACATACGGTTAACACTGAAATGCACTCCTACATCACGGATAAATTCGATATAATTCAGTCCCGTCAGCCAGTCGGCGTTATTTACCATAAGTGCCTTACCTTCGGAAAAATCAATAAAGCGGCTCATCTGTTTCTTAAAGCACTCACAGTTGTGCTCGATTGTTTCTTTGGTCATCATACTGCGCATGTCGGTTCTTCCGGAAGGGTCACCTATCATTGCGGTACCGCCGCCGATTAATGCAATCGGTTTATTTCCGGCTTCCTGCAGTCTCTTCATCAGGCACAGTGCCATAAAGTGTCCTACATGAAGGCTGTCTGCGGTCGGGTCAAATCCGATATAAAAAGTTGCCTTTCCATTGTTGATCAAATCGCGGATTTCGTCAGCATCCGTAAGCTGGGCAAGTAAGCCTCTTGCCTGTAGTTCTTCATAGATTTTCATAGTAATCTCTCCTCTGCTATTTATATATTTTTAAAATTTTATTATTGTATTATTGTGATATCAGAACTTCTTATAACTTTACAAGGAAAATAATACAAAAAAACCTCGTCCACTCTTATATTGAAAGGACGAGGTATAAAACCCGTGTTACCACCTAACTTCACAAACAGCTCACGCTGCCTGCCTCACCAAGTACGACCGATATCCGGCGATACTCTCCTGCTATAACGTGCATTCCCCCGTCATGACCTACTAGAATAAGTTGTCACTTTTATACCGAAAACCGTATAAAAATTATCATCTTATTGATTCTGTCATGAAGCTCCAAGATGTATTCATAAAAGACTTCCCGTAACGCCTCTCATCAACCGGCTATTTTCTGTTCGTTTCATCATTTACTACTTGTTCTTTTCAACGCTTTTAATTTAAGAATATTCAATTGTAATTTCTAACTGCATTTAATCCTAACTTAAAAAATATATATTGTCAAGTCAAAATATTTCATATAATACTTTTGATACACTTCTTACTTATTAACCATAAGTTTAACCATAGCCTGATTCAGACCATCTACCGTCAGCTTATACATCGGGAACATCCCTTTGATTGCGGTCTCGGCTTCGCGCCATGGCGCATGACCGGGTGCCATCTTGGGATTCAGCCATACAATCTTTTTGTAGTGCTTCTTCATAAGCTGCAGCCATTCCATACCTGAGAGACCTCCGTTTGGTCCTCTGTAATTTCCGGTATCGGAATAAAGCTCCTCCGGTGCCATAGCGGCATCACCCACAATTATCACTTTATAATCGCTGTCCAGATTTCTGAACATCCATTCCGTATCAATCCAGTCTCCGTTTTCGCACTCAGGCGTCTTGTAAAGCTTGGAATAAATACAGTTATGGAAATAATATGTTTTTACATCCTTATAGTGATTGGATTTATGCACCGACTGGAAAAGCTCATTTAACAAACTGCTGTATGGAATCATCGTTCCGCCTGAATCCATTAAAAGCAGCAGCTTAACCGCATTTTTCCTGGGTCTTTCCATAACAATCTGAAGGCAGCCGCCGTTATTACAGGTCTTGTCGATAGTTGCATCGATATCCAACTCAGTCTTGGGAATATCCAGCTTGGTTGAAAACTGTCTGAGCTTACGTAACGCCATCATAAACTGCCTGTTGTCCAGAATCCTGTCATCTCTGAAGTCGCGGTACTTTCTTGCACCAATCACCTGAAATGCAGACTGGTAACCGGTGGATCCGCCGACTCTGATGCCACCCATATTACCGCCCATATTACCAAACGAGGTCTTACCCATGGTTCCAATCCAGAAACTTCCGCCGTTATGCTCGGAATCCTGATCCCTTAGACGGTCCTTGAATTTCTGCTCAACTTCGTCTTTATCAATATGAACCTCTTCCTCGTTCATGACGCTTCGCATTTCTTCGTGATACTCGTCTATCATATCCGATTTATCCAGCCACCTGAGCATATTTTTGCTTATTTCATTCTCGGACTGTATGCCCTTAAATACCTCGTCAAAAGCCATATCAAATTTATCAAACTCAGTCTCGGATTTTACAAGTATCATTCTTGCAGTATAGTAAAAATCAGTAAGACTACTGTTGCAGAGACCTTTATTAAGTGCATCCTGCAGGGTCAGCCATTCTGTCATTGTGACGTGGAGCCCTTTGGCTTTTAGGGTATAAAAAAATTTACTGAACATATCGGTACTATGCCTTTCTTTTAACATGCGAATCAATTCATGAATACTTTTACTTCAATTTCAATACTTATGTTCTATGACCATTGACCTATTCAGTCAGTCCTATGTCTTATGGTTTCTAAATCTTCATCTTTTTTAACAACCACACCTATAAACGGAAGTTCCTCACGCAGTTTGTCCGTCGGAATACCGCCTATCTGCAAGGCATTGATCCAGTCAATAAGTTCTGACGTACTCGGTTTCTTACGTACATCTTTAATTGAACGAATCCAGTAGAATACATCCATTGCATCTTTTAAAAGTTTATCTTCCACATCAGGATAGTGAGTTCTTACGATTTCTTCCATCAATTCCGCATTGGGGAAATCAATATAATGGAATATGCATCTTCTAAGGAATGCATCAGGAAGTTCTTTTTCGGCATTGGAAGTAATAATTACAATGGGACGCTGTTTGGCTTTTACGGTACGCTTGGTTTCATGAATATAAAATTCCATCTGATCCAACTCCCACAATAAGTCGTTGGGGAACTCCAGATCCGCCTTATCAATTTCATCTATAAGCAATATAACCTGTTCGTCTGAATCAAAAGCCTCACCCAGTTTACCAAGTTTGATATATCTTGCAATATCATCTACGCCTTCTTCACCAAACTGTCCGTCGTAAAGTCTCTGTATAGTATCGTAAACATACAAGCCTTCCTGTGCCTTTGTCGTTGATTTAATATTCCATACGATGAGCTTTTTCCCAAGAGACTGTGCCACCGCCTGTGCCAGCATAGTTTTGCCGGTACCGGGCTCTCCTTTTATCAATAAAGGTTTTTGCAATGCAATGGCAACGTTAACGCTTGCAAGCAATTCCTTAGATGCTACATATGTTGAAGTGCTGGCAAATGATGCTGCTGTTTTTTGTTCACTCATAACTTCTAATCTCACCCTTTTCTTGATTAATATCTTTATTTATGTTACGATATTTTAGTTATAAAAGCAAGCGAAAGGACTAAATCTTATGATAAATGATTTATTATCTAAATCCAAAATGACTATCTCATTTGAGGTTTTTCCACCCAAAAAAGATGACGATTTTCAGTCTGTTTTTGCGACACTGGATTCACTCGCGGGACTTAAGCCCGACTTTATGAGCTGTACATATGGCGCAGGCGGTTCCAAACCCAAAAAGACTGTAGAAATAGCATCTTATATACAAAACCAACTCAATATAGATACTATAGCGCATATGACATGCGTAGGTTTTAAAAAGGAAGACCTTGAAGCCAACTGTGAACTTTTGAAAAAAGAAGGCATCTCGAATGTTCTAGCTCTGCGTGGTGACAGACCGCAGTATATGACGGATGAACAGTTTAACGGCAGGGAATTTTTCTATGCAACCGATATGGTTAAGTATCTTAAGGAAAATACTTCTTTTAAAATTGCGGGTGCCTGCTACCCTGAGAAAC
This sequence comes from Lachnospiraceae bacterium, assembly GCA_022510525.1. GTDB lineage: Bacteria > Bacillota > Clostridia > Lachnospirales > Lachnospiraceae > UBA3282. Next base: position 42,165 of record JAFLTH010000018.1, read on the forward strand.
ATTATGAGGCAGACAGTTTTGAGAGCGACCTTGCACATTTAAAAGAAAAAACTGACGCAGGTGTCAGTTTTCTGATATCGCAGATGTTTTTCAGTAATGAGTATTTTTATCGTTTTTTTGACAAGGCTAAAAACGCCGGCATTAATGTACCTGTCTGTGCCGGAATTATGCCTATAACCTCTTCCAAGCAGATTGGAACAAGCGTTACACTCTCCGGTTCTTCAGTACCAAAGGAACTGGCTGACATTATTGCCAATCATGGGGATGATCCGGATGATATGCGTAAGGCCGGTATTGATTATGCGATTCGTCAGATTCTTGATCTGAAAGCTCATGGTGTGGACGGGGTTCATATTTATACTATGAACAGGATTAAGACTATGAGAGAGCTTATGGGGGCAATTGGGTAATAGATGTCACAGGTAACCACGGAACAATTGAATGAGGTAATTGCAAATTTCTGTTATGAAGGTATGCCGGTAGGTAAAAACCCATTAAAAAGCGGACATATTAACGACACTTATCTTCTTACATTTCATATTGCAGATTTAGGGCAGGTTAAAACTATATTGCAACGGATAAACAAAGAGGTCTTTAAATATCCGGAAGAGCTCATGGAGAATGTCATGGGTGTCACATCATATCTGCGTGAACACATCATTGAAAATGGCGGAAATCCGGAGCGTGAAACCTTGAATGTTATTCCGACTACCAAGGGTAAGCCCTGCTATCTTGATTCATATGGAGATTACTGGCGCTCTTATAAGTATGTAACTGATGCAACCAGCTATGATCTTGTGGAGAAACCTGAGCATTTCTATGAGAGTGCGGTTGCATTTGGAAATTTCCAGCGCCTTCTGGCTGATTATCCGGTAGAAACTTTACATGAAACAATCAAGGGCTTTCACGATACAAAAGCCCGCCTGAATACCTTTCAACGAATTGTAGAGGCCGACCCTCTGGGACGTGCCTCGTTGGTGCAAAAAGAGATTAACTTTGTCTTAGAGCGCAAGGAATTGGCAGATGTTTTCCCAAAGCTTTTTTTCGAGGGAAAAATTCCTTTACGTGTCACTCACAATGATACAAAACTTAGCAATGTTCTTATAGATAATAAGACAGATAAGGCCATCTGTGTGGTTGACCTGGATACGGTTATGCCCGGATTTACTATGAATGATTTTGGAGATTCCATCCGTTTTGGCGCAAGTACGGCGGCCGAGGATGAGCCTGATCTGGATAAAGTGGATTTTAGTTTGGAATTGTTTGAGTTATATACGAATGGATATATCACAGGCTGTGGCGGACAACTTACAAAGCAGGAAATTGCACTGCTTCCAATGGGTGCCAAAATGATGACCTATGAATCCGGCATACGATTTTTGACAGATTATCTTCAGGGAGATACATATTTTAAAATCCACAGAGCGAATCAAAATCTGGACCGATGCCGGACACAACTCAAGCTTTTATACAAAATGGAAAACCAATGGGACATAATGAATGAAATTGTTAAAAGGTGATTGGTTTTTGATAGGTTGAGTCTATGAAGAAAAGTCTGTAAATATTGATCTTCTATGATAATTGATAGTGATTAAGTTGATTATTTATCTTATATCCCTTAGCTATACTTTTAACAGATACAGGAGCGCATGTCAAGAACATCCGGCTGGACGGATGGCTTGACATGGCTCCTGTTTTAGTGCCTCCAAGCAGGTCTTTGAGGGCATCCTGAATGTCACTGGCAGTTTCAATATCATACTCTTGAAGAAGCTGTCGGATGATATTTCTTTTCCCCTCGGTCATTTGTACTTTGTGTACAGGTTTCTTTTCTTTTGCCATAATAATAGGCCTCC
>JAFLTH010000180.1 GCA_022510525.1 Lachnospiraceae bacterium
CCGTGTAGCGCAAAAATGTGTCATTCCACTCCCCTTTGGGACCTTGCACATTGATGTGACGTGCCCGGATAAAGGAGTGGTACTGGACATTGTCAAAATCGTAAAATGCCGTCTTCCCATTGGCAAACTCAAAGGTCGCCCGGGTGCGGGTATGCTGCTTGATACTGCCATCGGTGATAGGACCAAACCGGGAATCGGTCTCCATCACCGGGTATGTATGATTCCTGGCGCTCAGAGATACAGTAGGAAGACCATTTTTTCTGATTTCCGGGTTGTCAAGACCGCAGTTTAGCATGTGGCGGATCACGCTGACACCGTGGTAGTCATGAGCCAGAGACAGAGTGACCGCATTAGGCTCTCCCAACAGCCCCTGCTTCACCGCCTGCAGTCCGGTGGCAATCAATGGATAACGGATATACTGTTCTGCAATCTGAAGGCGGGCACCGTTCTGATGAAGTGCCCAAAGCTCTTCCAGTTGCTCCTCCGTAACGGCGGCCGGGGTCTCCGCCAGCACCGCATAACCTTTTTCCAGCCATTCCTTCACCATCGGAAAAGCCGCATCCCTGCTCACGGAAACCACCACAAAATCAGGGCAGGCCTTCTCACAATCCGAGACAGAAGTTGTCGTGGGAATCCCCTGCTCCCGTTGTATCTGTTCCGCCTTTTCTTGGGTGCGGCAGAGGACGTATTTCAGGTCAAACAGCTCAGGATAACGCTTAGCGATTCTGACAAAGAACATAGCACGCCAGCCGGAGCCGACGATCACAAAAGATAAGGGTTTCATAGGTTATGGTCCTCCTTTAATTTTTTAAGCAGAGCCTCGCAGCCCTCCAGTACGTCCCGGTAGGTGGCATCAAAATCCCCGGTGTACCAGGGATCGGAGATATCACGGTCAGAGCCTGCAAAGGAAAGCAGCTTGCTGATTTTTCCCTCCGGGTCACCTCCCAGGATGCGGTTCATATTGCGGATATTGGCGCTGTCCATGGCTATGAGGTAGTCGTATCGGTCATAGTCGGCACGGGTGAGCTGAACGGCGCGCTTCCCGGCACAGCTAATGCCGTGTTCCGCCAGCTTGGCTTTCGCCGGCGGGTAGACCGGATTGCCGATGCCATTCCAGATTTCTTCGCTGCTGGTGGCGGCGGAGGCGATGTGGAAGGCGTCGGTGAGACCGGCGCGGGCGGCTAGGTCTTTCATGATGAACTCGGCCATGGGACTGCGGCAGATGTTGCCGTGACAGATGAAAAGTATACGAATCATATTCAAACTCCTCCTAAAATATCGTATTCTGCCCTGATTTGCCGTAGTTTGCCGAGTCGCATTTCGCCTGTGAGATTGTTAAATCTGTCACAGAATAAGCAAAATGCGGCAAATCGTGGTAGGTTAAAGACATCAATCGTAGTAAAAACGTAGTAGAAACTGGGGTATGTTACTACTTGGCTTTTATCGTTTTGCTCCTATCACTGCATCCTTAAGCTTAAGATAATCTCCAATTTGACAAGCAAGGCTCTCCAACTCTTGCATGATTTCCTTTTTAACTGTTAAGTAATCTAATTCGAAATATTTATGTGTCAACCCAAATAATTTATCTTCAGAAAGTAGCTCCTTGTCTTTTAATGCAATACCTAATTTGTAATGCGCCATTGCGTTTCTAAATTGCCACGATTCCCATTTCGAATTAATAACCAAATTCGTATTCCATTTCAAGTTTATTTGAGGAATAATATGCAGCAAAGAATAATAAAGTAAATATGCAAAGCGCATCTTTGTCGATATTTCTTCTCGTACCCAAGAATCTACACAACAAATGATAAAATTAATCTGGCACAAAACAGAAAATAGTACAAATTTATCACTAAATGCATTTCCTACTAGCGATTTTACAAATCCTCCATAGTCACAAACATCATATTTCATTGAAGTATCAACCGGGTATTCTTTTGTTGCATCGAAAAGCTTTATATACTTACCTCCAATAACTGACATTGCCCTAATATATTCTCGATTGTTCCCATAATATTAAAATAATGGAGTATAATAATAACGCAAGACCGTATTTCCGCGAATTATCCCATTTGCCCTATCAACACCAAAAATATCATATAATTTCATTTTTTTGGCGATCGGTTTGCAAATATTCCCAAAGTAATCATCACTTATATAATAAGCTTCTTTAAGAATGTCATAAATGGTAGAATAATAATTCTGCCACATTTTAATAGAATTTCTCATTTTTTCATAAAAAACTCGTTCTGATTCAGAAAAAAGTGGTATCTCTAATTTCACTTTACTGGAATTATTAATAGCTTTTACCCATTCTTCTGCTCCATCAATTACAATCCCCATATATGGTAAAAGCGATGGAATGTAATTTGATTCATTAGGGTTAATTCTTTCTATAACCGTGTATAAAAATCTTAAGTCACTCTGAATCAAAGATAATGCCGCTTTCTGGACAGGTTTTAAATGTAAAGCCTCCATATATATCCTTTCTTTTTCATAAGTATAAATTCCTCTGAGAAGTCGCATTCTACTCCATTTTACCGACTATATTTTTTTCATCAATCAATTATCCAGACTTCCTTCATTCAACAGGAAATCATAGATATTCATAACCAGTACTCCCTCATCATTGTAATACGGTGCAGGTGCATCTTTCGTGATGATGATCTTCTTAAAGAAATCGCCAGTCAGCATCAGGGAGCGCTGCTCCTGTTGCATCTTTTCCTGATCCGGAATTGCATAAGCCGATTGGATGTAATAACGCTTAGAACCTTTGTTGCAGACAAAATCAATCTCCAGCTGCTTACGGATTCCGTGACCTTTTTCATTGGTTTTATTCAAAGTGATAACGCCTACATCCACATTGAACCCCCGCATCTTCAGCTCACTGAAAATGATATTCTCCATAGCATGGGTTTCTTCCAGTTGCCGGAAATTGAGACGGGCATTACGCAATCCCAAATCTGTAAAATAATATTTGACTGGTGTGTCGATATACTTCTTCCCCTTAATATCATAGCGGACAGCACTGTCGATCAGGAACGAATCTTGGAAGTAGTCGATATACCGTTTGATGGTTGTGTTACTGATGGTCTTTTGCTTGACACTTTTGAAGGTAGCCGACAACTTTGTAGGATTTGTAAGCGAGCCGATAGCAGAGGAAAGAATATTTAGAATTTCCTCCAGTTCTGCCCGGTTGCGTACATTATGCCTGCCAACAATATCCGAAATATAAGTCTCTTCAAACAGAAGTTTCAAGAAATTAATCTTTTCTTCTGGACTTGAAATATTCATGATAGGCGGCAATCCGCCGTAAAGCATATATTCATTCCATCCGTCCTGTTTCGTTCCCGAATAGACGGACATAAATTCAGCAAAGCTGAGAGGATGCATATGAACTTCATCCCCCCGACCTCGAAATTCGGTAATCACATCCTTAGACAAAAACCGGGCATTGCTTC
>JAFLTH010000181.1 GCA_022510525.1 Lachnospiraceae bacterium
CAAAATATGAGTCAACCGATGACGGAGCCACATGGAAATACTGCGGACTTGTCCTACGTAAATAAAGATGTGCCCTCCAAGAAAAAATCACTTTTTTGGACAACAGTTCTGTATGTGATCACTACGCCGGGCTGTGTAGTTTTTATGGGTCTTTCTTGGTTTCACCTGTATTCTTTATGCCGTTTTGGCAGGCTGCATAAGAATATACCGATTCTGCTTCTCTGTCTGCTGTGGTGGATCGGTGCGATAGTGTATGGGATGAAGCTATGGCTATCCTATGAGCAAAACAGTCAAAGGCTTTTGTCCGGAGAGCTTACCGTGGAAGATGGGGCGATGCTCTTTCAGGGAAATCTTGAAAGGAACGCAAGTGAAAATACGGAGCGGGATAGTACAGTTACGGAGAAGTTTTCGGAACAGCAGATCAAATGGTTTATCAGTAAAAAAGATACCTTTAGATTCTTTCTGAAAGATAAAAGAGTGCTGACCCTCACTCTGAACGAACAAGATAGGGAGACAAGAGATTTTTTGATGCTGAAATTATCGGCAGTGTCTTTCTTTCGAAAAAAGTGCTGGCGTGCATTTGCATGCATTCTGCTTGCGGTGATGACGGTGATTGGCGCAAGCGCTGTAGTTAAAAGCGCCATGCCGTGGCAAGGAAAGCTGGGAACCTATCTACGTATGATACAGAATAAAAGAACAGTCACGCTCATACACGATAACGTATATGTGGACGGAATAGAAGGCGTGTTTAACGATATCCGTACCGAGGTAGATTTGCCGGAGACGCTTTGCCTTTCGACCGGTTTCAATATGCATTTTGCACCGAACGGAAAGATACTGTCACTGGACACAATGTTGTACGGATTTGATGAAGACGGGGATTTTGTAGACAGCTATTTAATCAGCTATACATCGTCACGTTCCTCAAAAATTTCCGTTTATCTGCACGGATCAGATGGTGGAGTCTACAAGGAAGACAAGGATTTGGCACCGCTCATAGAAGCGGTGTCCTGGATTCCTTTGAAACAGAAGGTGCGGCAGTGGGAAGGCGAAGACTGCTATGGGATTCTCTATTACGGCATGAGAGAATGGAACGACAGGGAAGGTATTCGGATTTTGAATGCAGACGGGACGGAAAGCCTGCCGCCGGATAGTGATTATTATTTCTATGGCTACAGCATTTCCCTTTTTTGTCCGGATAATGAGCAGCTTACGCCGGTGCGTTATCTGTATCCGGATTATATCAACACACCGGTGGTAGAGAAAGTTGAATCTTATCCGGCGGATTATTTACCCACGATAGAGGAGATTGATCTGGTGAATCAATATATGATACCGGAGCATTCATTTGATATTTCGTTGAATGATTGGGGAGAAGTGAGATTCGTATCTTGTATGCCTATGCGTGGCTCCGGTGATTATACAAATCCGCTTGCGGACGTTTCGTTCTATTTACTGTCCGATGGGCAGATTGTATATCGGTTTCCATATGTCAGTGTAAGGGAAGATGATACTTATAAAAGAGAAGATAATATACGACAGTGGGGATGGGTCGACGGAATATCTTTTGTCATGTTTACAGATGTAAACGGGGATGAAAAGGATGATGTGGTAATCGGAATATTATACGAGACAGGTGCAGGTCCGCAGGGAGCGATACCACGTATGGAAATCCGTATCTATGAAGATTATGGTGATAAGTTTGTATATGACGAAGAACTGTGTAGTGAATATTACGGGCTGCCATACGATACTATGGCAGCAGAAGTAAAGGCGAGGTTAGAAAGGAGAGAGGCGGCTATTGAACGCTGTGCCAAGTATTCCGAAGTGCTTATGCAGATATTGACTGACAGGACAGATCCTGACGGCAGGTATTTTGATAATGGCAGCCAAGGTATAGATTTCTCGGGAAATGGTTTTGCAATAACTGATATAGACGGTGATGGCAGAGAGGAATTGATTTTTAATTTTAATGATACTTATATGGCGGCTATGCAGGAGATCGTATATGACTATGATGAAAACACCCATGTTTTGCAGACAGAACTGGAGACGTTTTTTATCATGAATACATATTACAGTAACGGATATGTAAAAGCAGACGCATCCCATAATCATACCTGCGACCCGGAAACCAGAGGAATATGGCCTTATTCCCTGTATAAGTACGATACTGCAACAGACAGCTATATCAATATAGGTTACGTAGAATGCTGGGATGAGCTGATGTTTCCCACAAATTACGAAGGTGAAGCTTTCCCAGGCGAGCTGGATGCGGACGGGGATAACCTGTTGTTCTTTGTTGGTTATTATTCTAAAGAGGGCGATGTTATCCAGCGCACATACATGGATCGTGAGGAGTTTGAAACATGGGAGCAGACGATGTTTCCGGATGAATACAAAATTGACATAGAGTATCATCATATGACGGAAGAGGAGATAACGCAAGTAACTAGTAACATGGTGAAATCAAATAAAAAATAAGATTTATGCTTATTATCAAAACAGTAAAAATACTTTTTAGTGAGAGGTGTAACATGAAGCTGGATCTTGCAATATTTTTTGGGATTCCCCTTTTTTATTTATGGGCTGATATTTATGAGGTCTTGGAAATGATCTTTATAATAGCTTATTGCATGTATATGCTGACAATGCATAAGCGCCTTTCGGTTTGGTCTTTTCTGATTGTTGGTTTTACCACCTTTGTACTTAGAATGTTCACTTCTTATTATCATGCTAAGCAATATGTATATGGATCATATGGCAGCCAAGATATAGCAATAGCCCTTACAGAAATACTATACTGTTTTGCCAAATTTCTGCTGATCTGGGGAGTACTCTTTATGATTAGAAAATATATGAATAAATGGGAGTTTTTTATTAAACGAAGTACCTTAAAAGCCGTCATTTGTCTATTTGTTTTATCATTATTCTTTTTCCTGAATTTTAGTTTTGAATATATATTTGTGGATAAACCGTATGTCTATCAGAGAGTATGCGATTTTTGGTTATCCGTTATTCCGGACTTTAGAATACAATAAGGACACACATGGACTATAACTAAATTTATGTATATATGGCTGGTGGCTAAATATGATTATTAGTATTGAGTCTTCTTTCCGTACTCTTGACGTATGGCACGCGAAACAGCGAAATTAGGAAACTCTAAATACCAGTGTTGTTTTGATTTTATGCTTTATTGTGTCGAAGTGTGTTATAACAATGTAAGAATTGATGAATATTGCTGTTGTAAAAGCCGGTTGCCAAAATAATATGTGTACAACTTTATTAAAAGAAATCCTTGCAAAATTTAACAAATTTTTCTACAATATAATCGTAAGGACGATTAACTTTGTTGTGAATTACAAAAGGAGTGTTGCGCATGAGGATTAATTCAATCAGCAAT
>JAFLTH010000182.1 GCA_022510525.1 Lachnospiraceae bacterium
AGTCATTCACCGCCGCATAATAATCCTTATCCAGCATATGATTGTCAATCAGCTCCTTGATGCTTTCCTGTGCAAGATATGGATTAATGGCAGATGCACCAAAACCAAGCAGGGTTGCAAAATGATGCACTTCCCTTGGTTCGGCCGACTCTAATACAATAGCCACACTGGTTCTTTTTTTCGTATATACCAAATGCTGCTGCAAGGCTGAAACTGCCAACAGCGAGGGAATGGCAACGCGGTTCTCATCCACTCCCCTGTCGGAAAGAATAAGAATATTTACGCCGCCGCGGAATGCCCTGTCCACCTCCACAAAAAGCCTGTCAATGGCTTTTTCCAGACTGGTATTCTTATAATACGTAATCGGAACTACTTCTACCTTGAAGCCTTCTTTATTCATACTTTTAATCTTGAGTAAGTCCGTACTGGTCAAAATCGGATTATGAACCCTGAGCATATTGCAGTTTTCGGGCTTTTCTTCGAGCAGATTACCATCGGTACCAAGATAAACCGTGGTTGAAGTAACAACCTCCTCACGAATTGCGTCGATAGGCGGATTGGTTACCTGTGCAAACATCTGTTTAAAGTAATGGAACAGAGGATGGTGTGCCTTGGAAAGTACCGGAATCGGTGTATCCACACCCATTGCCGCAATTGCCTCCGATCCGTTTTTAGCCATTGGAAGTATACTTGTTTTTAAGTCCTCATAGGTATAACCAAAGGCCTTCTGCATACGCTGCCTTTCTTCATCCGTAAACTCCGGCACACGTACATTCGGGATTTTCAACTCTTTTAAAGTAACCAGATTATTATCCAGCCATTCACCGTAAGGCTGCGCCGAAGCATATTTTTCCTTTAATTCGTCATCGTCTATCACTCTGCCCTGAAGCGTGTCTACTAAAAGCATCTTACCCGGATGAAGTCTTTCTTTTACAACGATACTACTCGGATCAATATCGAGAACTCCAACTTCCGAAGAAAGAATCAATGTATCATCATCGGTAATCATATATCTCGAAGGGCGTAGACCGTTTCGGTCAAGAACCGCGCCCATAATATCTCCGTCTGAGAAAAGAATAGACGCCGGACCGTCCCAGGGCTCCATCATTGAAGCATAATACTGATAAAAGTCTTTCTTTTTCTGGGACATGGTCTTGTTATTCTCCCAGGGTTCCGGAATGGTTATCATCACCGCCAGAGGCAGCGGCATACCGCTCATAACCAGAAACTCCAAGGTATTATCAAGCATAGCCGAGTCGGAACCTGATGCGCTTATGGCCGGAAGCACCTTATGCAGTTGTCCCGCAAGATGCTCGGACTCCATAGTCTCCTCACGTGCCAGCATCTTGTCGGCATTACCGCGGATTGTATTGATTTCACCGTTATGTACTATAAATCTGTTAGGATGTGCACGCTCCCAGCTTGGATTGGTATTGGTGGAAAAACGTGAATGAACTATCGCTATTGCGGATTCATAGTTTTTATCCTGCAAATCGGTGAAAAAGGTACGCAGCTGCCCTACTAGGAACATTCCCTTATATACAATTGTTCTACTGGATAATGAAACCACATACGTCACATCCGTGGACTGTTCAAAAGTTCTTCTTAATATATATAGCTTCCTGTCAAAATCAAGACCCTTTTCAACATTATCGGGTTTTTTCACAAAGGCCTGCATAATACAGGGCATACACTCCACTGCCTTGTGCCCAAGAACTGACGGAGCAATCGGAACGGTTCTCCATCCAAGAAACTGAAGTCCTTCTTTATCCGCAATAATCTCAAACATCTTCTTGGATTGGTTGCGCTGCAGCTCATCCTGTGGGAAAAAGAACATTCCTATTCCGTATTCACGTTCTCCTCCCAGTTTAATTCCGGCCTCTGCAGCAGCCTTTATCATAAATTTGTGTGGAATCTGAGTCAGGATTCCAACACCGTCACCGGTCTTGCCTTCTGCGTCTTTACCTGCTCTATGCTCCAGATTTTCTACGATTTTAAGGGCATTTTCCACTGTGGCGCGGCTTTTTTCACCATTAATATTTACACAGGCACCGATACCGCAGTTGTCATGCTCAAATTCCATACTATGCAGGGGCGCTTTGGGGGCGCTTGTTTTTGCATCAAACATGGTTGTTGTCTCCTTTCCGCTACAAAAAAAGTCGCAAGGTGCCTACTGTGTAGCGCACCTTTGCGACTTAAACTATACATACTATACACTATTTGTGGTTAGTTGTAAATATAGAAATTTTAGATAATTGTCAGATTGTTTGGCAATTTATTGTTTGTTATGTTTTTGTGTGTCAATGCCATTAATTGTTTGTCTATTCAGATACAATATCACTGCTGCTGAGATTATCAGTAATATGATGCAGACGTATGGTTTAACTATGGCAGTGTAGATTTTGGTGTTATAGGTTACTGTGTATACTGATATATTTGCGACAGCATGAAAAATACAGGGAATCAGGAAGCTTTTAAATTTTTCATAGGTGTATGCAAGCAAGAGTCCCATGCAGGTGCCATAAATGGCCTGTACCGTGTTACCGTGCCAGATTCCGAAAAAAGCGGCAGAGGCTATAATGGCAAGGCGGATGGGATAATATTTCTTCATCCTGTTAAAGATTAGCCCGCGGAATATGATTTCTTCCGTAACAGGGGAAATGATACCGTACAGCACAAGCCCTATTCCGAAAGCAACTCCATACTGTCTCTCTGCTACCTGCCTGTACGCATCTGAAGTTTCAACAAAGCCCGTGAGAATAATAAGTATATTGAGACCTATGGATGCGGCACATGCAATAACAACTGTTATTATATATTGCAATGCACCTGGTTTTTTACCCGGATTAAGAGTTTTATTTCTGTATAGCTGGCTTTTCAAGCCCGGAATGAGGGGAATGATCCCTATTATCATTGCAATTGCGCTTAATAAACTGCTTATTGTTGTATTATGCTCCATCAGGTTCTGTATTTGTTCGCTGTAAAAAGTATTTATTACCGAACCGGTAATGAACGCAAGAATAATAACGGCGACATTGTATATAACGTAATAATATACTGCCGGAGAAAGTATATCCCAGGTTTTCCTGAACGAGCTTACATTTCTGTCCTGATTTTCATTCATTCTATATAGTACCTTTCTGTGCATTTATCATATATCCGGAAATTTTGAATATTGCAAGACATAGTTATATTACCATGCAGAAAAGAATCTTTCAATTTGATTTAAATTGAAATTTGTCTCTGCCCTGAAGGACGGATTGCGCAAATAGTAAGCTGGCTGGTGGTCGGCTTTCGGGAATA
>JAFLTH010000183.1 GCA_022510525.1 Lachnospiraceae bacterium
CGGATTTTATGAAAAGAGAGCTGATGGGAATAGAAAAAATAGACTTTGAACTGTCGGTACTTGCAATGAATAACCCCGCGAGAGTAGATAAAATTCTAAGAAATATTCCCGGTACAGGGAACATGGAGTATCTGACAAAGCGCACAATGGAATATTTTATAAATCAGGCGGCATCGGGCAGAATCCATCCGCGGGTAGGCGTGGAGGAACTGTTATCATTTATCTCGTCGGCATACACAGGCATCCAGACCAACTGTATTGTGAATAATTGTTATAAGCATGAAGAGAATCCGTTGGCGGATTACTATCAGCCTGAGGTTCAGCTAAAGACACTTGCCCGGACGGTGAATTATCTGATTGGAGAGGAAGAATGAAAAAGACAAAAAACTATGACGAAGAATATGTTACAATCAATGGAGTAGAACACTATCTCCTGCATTACAGGACAGAGCAAAAAGCTCCGGTGTTTGTTTTCATCCATGGCGGTCCGGGACAGTCTGAGGCCATGATGGCATACATAGTGGAAGAATACGCGAGCCGCAATTACAATATTGTCTACTACGATCAGAGGGGAGCCGGCAAGACTTACTTAAGGCACAAGAAGGCAAGGCCTGATACGGAGATTTTGAAAAAGGACCTTTTGGAAATTGTGCTGTATGTTAAGAAGGCGTATCGGAAAGACAAAGTCGGTATTATCGGACATTCGTGGGGCAGCGTTCTTGGAAGTATGTTCGCTTTAGAGCATCCTGAGCATGTATCGTGCTATATCGGATGCGGGCAGGTCGTTAATCTTATAGAAAACGAGCGGGTTGGGTATAACAAACTGAAGGAAGCCATTGAACAGTCCGGCAATCAGAGGGATAAGAAGAAGCTGGAGAAAATAGGTGAATATCCGCAGCCAGATACATTTGATATGAACTCTCTGCGGAAGATGGGAAAAGTGCGTAAGCTGCAGGGTAAATATCATCTGGCGGCGGATTTTGACAAGAACATGATAAAGATGTTTATACACTCGCCAATTATGGGAATTAAGGATATTCTTCCTTTCATAACTGGCATGATGGTTAATATGCAGGTCATGAAAGAGCTGATGTCATTTGATTTAAAAAGCAAGGGCGAAACATATCCGATTCCGGTGTACTATGTGCTGGGGGAAAATGACCAGCAGACTCCGGTTGAACTGAGCATGGCTTACTTTAGTGAAATTATAGCACCGGATAAGAAACTGTATCTTATCAAGAATGCAGGCCACATCGCAATGATTGATAATCCGGATGATTATAGGAAGGCAGTTTGTGAGATTGTAGAGTCATTAGGCAAGGAATGAAAAACAATAATGCAAAATCAACAAGACAGTATACGAAAACATTATATTGACAATCTGCGGAATTTAACTATTTTACTGTTATTTCCGGTACACACATTTATGATTTGGAATGATTTTGGTTCTCGCTTCTATGTTTGGCAGGGAGAAAATAAAATATTAAGTACATTGATTGTGTTGGTAAATCCGTGGTTTATGCCGATTCTTTTTGTTTTGGCCGGGATGAGTGCGCGATACGCATTGGATAAGAGAACAAATAAGGAATTTATTATGCAGCGAATTAATAAACTGTTTATTCCGTTTATTAGTGGAATGGTTATCCTTGTGCCGTTCCAGACTTTGTATGCAAGAAAATTCTTTAATAACTATGATGGGAGCCTTCCGGGTAATTGGCTATACTTTTTTACGCATCTTACGGATTTCAGTGGCTATGATGGGGCGTTTACTCCCGGACACCTCTGGTTTATCCTGTTTCTGTTTATCATTTCCATGATTACTTTGGTCCTATTTTACTTTGTACCATACGAGAAGGTTTCAGGCAGTATGGAGAAAATGCCGGCATTTGGAGTATTGCTTTTATTTATTCCGGTATGGCTTATGTATTATTTGGGCAATTTTGGAGGATTTAGTATAGGTAAAAATCTGGCTTTATATTTAATCGGATATTATGTGTTGAGTAATGATTTGATAATGAATAAACTTGAGAAAAGTATAAGATGGATGTTATGTTTATGCGTAATCGGAACGATTGTGTCAGTGGCTATGTATTATAAGTTTTCTTATTATGGCGATTTGTGGGTGAATTTTATAGGCTGGGTTTCTATTCTTGTTTTGCTTGTTGCAGGAAAAAAGTTTTTAAATGAAAGAACATGTTTTACAGAATATTTTAATAGGGCATCTTATCCCATTTATATTTTGCATCAGTCTATTTTAGTAGCCTTGGCATATTATATTGTGCAGGTAAGTGATATTTTGTCGGTACAGGTATCTGGTATTTGTATCGGTAGTTTTGTCCTGACGGTGCTGGCTTATCATTTAATCAGACTGGTACCGGGTGTCAGAAGAATGATTGGAATAAGTTGACTGGATTATTTGTCACTATTACATTTGAAAACCTTCTGATGATATTGTAATATAGAAACATATATAGACGGAAAGAATTTAAACCCCTACCCGGGACAAATCCCCCGGCAGCATATTTGAAATTATGCGCTTGATAATTTCAAGACTACAGAAGAGTGAAAGACCATATCCTCATGAGTAAATTCCGCATCACCACTGTACTTCTTTGCAAGCTCAGCAACACTCTTTAGCCCAAATCCCCGATGCTCCGGCTTGGTGGAAATATATTCCCCGTTCTCATATACTACTTTCCCACCAAATCCATTATCTACGGTAATGACAAGTGTTTTTCCGGCAACGATCATGTTAAGCATTATTTTACGTTTATCTCTCGGTGCAGAGGAAGCGGCCGTAATGGCATTTTCCAAAAGATTTCCCAGTAAAACAGAAAGATCGGAATCCTGTATCGGCAGTTCCTTGGGAACATTGATTCGTACCGTAAAATCAATATCATTTTCTTTTGCAAGTGTGTAGTAGTGGTTGACAACCATGTTGACAATGAGATTGCTGCACAGGTTCATAATCGAATACTGATTTACCGTATCTAAATATTCGTTCAAGTAGGCTTCTGCTTTTGCGATATCTCCCTCCGAAAGTAAGCTCTGTACCATAAGAATATGATGTTTTATGTCATGGCGAAGTCTGCGGGTGCCTTGTATTGTTTCCGTGATGCGGTGATACTGTTCATCGCGCAGCTCCATCTGATATTGTGCCTGAATATTTTCCTGCTGCAAAAGAACTCTCTCATGGGAGAGATAAAGCATTCGAAAAATGATAATGTAAATAACGAATACGGCGATTAGCAGGGCAGCATAAAG
>JAFLTH010000184.1 GCA_022510525.1 Lachnospiraceae bacterium
CGAGCAGTTCTACTTCCCGTATGAGTTCAAGGTGTGGCAGTATACCGATACGGGCACAGTAAGCGGAATCGGCACGGACGTAGACCTAAATATCAGCTTTGGGGATTGGTCCGATGAGTGACAGGACATCGGAGTGATAAATTGGACTTCCAAGAACTATACATTTATGGTACAATTATTGTAGGTTTTGTTTAAGCGAAACAGGAAAGGTGGGGTTATATGAAATACGAATTTGAAGGTACGGTAGAATTTAGGGAGAATGAGAATGCGATTGCCGTACCGTTTAATGTGTGGGAGGTATGTGAGAAGGTAGGAGACGCTCCGGTCAGAGTGTGTTTCGATGACGTGTGCTTTATATGTGACCTTATCCCTAAGGGACAGGGCTATTACGATATCCCTGTAAGTCAGGATACCTTATCCAAAGTGGAGTTGGGTAAGAAATATCTGATTTCTATAGAGATTGTGGGTAATGTTACGGGTATGAGCGGTGACAGCCCGTACAGCACAGAGAATCCAATTCGCAAAGTTGACGGTATTGAGCTGGTGACACAGCCTTGGGATGGATTGTGCGGTCAGTCTTGTATCGCTATGATTGCAGGTACTACGTTGGATGAGGCCTGCGATATTATGAAGTGTCGTGAATGGCAGGCGAACATGAGCAAGATGATTGCTACACTGGAATATCTGGGGCTGCGTCATGCCGATAAAATTGTGTATACATTAGGTAAGTCCGTAGAACTGCCGCACTGCTGTATTATCATGGAGAAGATGGGCAGATACAGCCATTATCTGGTAGGATATAACGGTCAGTACTACGACCCTAATCTGGGCGTAATCAAAGAATTTGACCATGCTAAGATGGTCGGATATCTGGAGGTTGTTACAGAGTAAACATAGATTCAAGGCGCTTGCAATTATGCAGGCGCCTTTTATGCAGTATCATATTTACTTATTTGACTAAACTAATTCAACCTGAATATCATAAAATTCAGATATGCCGCAAAAATACACCACAACAGATACGGCACCTGCAAATAGGCGGCTATCGGTTTGATTCGGTGGAATTGCACAATCATCTTCACAATCAGAAAGATTAGTGCAAGCAGCCACATAAATGAAGTGAAATAAAGATTTAATCTAAAGAAAATAATACTCCAGAAGAAATTAAAAAACAGTTGAAGCGCATAGGTTCTTAATGCACTTTCTTTATTTAGGTCATTTGACTCATATATGATATACGAGGATATTCCCATGAGTATATAGAGTATCGTCCAGACAATAGGAAAGAGAATACCCGGCGGACTAAGTGCCGGTTTATTGATTCGGGAATAAATCTGCATATTTCCGCTGAATAAGGCCGACAGTGTTCCGACAGCAATCGGAATCAGGATGGCGATGATAAGTGAGCTTTTATCTTTTATTTTCATAATGGCGTCCTAAATGGCTTTGGTACAAGATATGATAATAAATATAAAAATATGCATAGGGAACTTGTACAATCCTCAAAAGAAAAAAGAAATAGCCGCCAAATATGGACGACTATTTCCAAAGGGGATTTTGCTTTAGCTATAAAAGGTAGTGCCAATTGTCCAGCGCTGCCTTTTTGCTATTACAAATATATCATATTCGACAAAAGAAAACAAGATGTAAAGTCATTTTCTGAAATATAAAGTCATTTTCTGCTATATTTAATGAATGGAAAGTAGATAAAGAGAAAGTATACAGTCCCTATGTATTGAGCGATAATAATCAATACACAGGGTTTGCATACATGAACGCTACAATCAGTCATGGATTCCATCCGGATCAAACGGAATGCCATTCTGCGTTAATAAGGACTGCAAGTAAATAATCTGGGAAGATAAATCGTCATTTTGTGAAGATAATTGCTCGATTTTCGGCAGATAATATTCATCAGCCTCTTTTTTGGTGCGTTCAATAATCTCTTCAGAACTGGTGCCAAACATGTTTAATAGTCCTTCACAAACCATGGATGATTCTCCTTTCGCATTAGTGTTAGCGGTAGTTATTTGATGCAAATATCTGATATATAGTTCCTGGTTTTGATGTAATTTATCATCGTCGGCCAGCCTGTTAACCGGTCCGGTATTAATAAGCTTGTCCGTGAGACAGCGCAGATACAGATTCTCTTCCGGAGGAAGCTCCTTGGTGACGATAATCTGTGCAATAAATATCTCTTTATTGATATGATATACTCCGGGAGAGACTTTTGCAACAGTTAATTTCCTTTCCTTACAAAGATGATTTATCAGCTTCCGTGGATAGTGGAGACTCAGGAACGTCAGGCTTATGTCAAGCGCGGAATATTGGTTTGACTTCCCTGCCTGGTCGATGAGTAGTCCGGCGTACCCGATCGTCTTATAGTAGGAATCAGTACTTATTGAGGAACCGATGCCCTTGATCTCAAGCAGATTAAATGTTTGAAAGATAAGCGCTATATTCTTGGGGATAGTCACATCTGCCATCTTTTTGATGATCGATATGATGAGGGCAATACAATCTTTTTTACTTATTACGATGAAACAGAGCCTTACTTTGAGGGCGAATTAGAATTGTTGTCGGATAATGGTGGGGAAATATATGATTTTACTACTATGGAGACTGTTGCAACGTTTGAATTTACTTCGGATGGAAATATAAACCTTAAGTGCGGTGAATTAAAATTATCGGGAACATTTTATAAACAGTGAATATATTGCACAAATTAATTTTTATATTTCTAATTTAAAGCATGCACAAAAATCGACGGCTGTCATTACGAAGGAGAATGAGATTTTCTTAGTGTTCCGTACTGTGTCAGCGATTTCGGGACATGGAGGTCCCGAAAAGTCCGAAATACGCATGGACGCGTATAGAGGACGGTCGCGTCCATAGAGATATACTAATCGGAACATTTAGAAAATCCGTTCGACGAAGTAGTCAGCAGTTGATTTTTGTGCAGCTTATAATTTTAATCTGTCAATAATAAATACTTGACACCCTGTGTTTATTATAGTAGAATGCAAAAGTCGGGATTCACACAGTAAGTCCGACCGGAGTTTTTATTATGTAATAGGAAAATGCTCGAGCAGTGGTGGGATTTCAGGAAGAATTGCGAAGCAATTCTTGTAGAGTTGGCTGCCGAGCCAACTCTTTATCATGGAGAAAATCGTAGAACAAGGTTTACTATATGATTTCTATGGAGAACTGCTG
>JAFLTH010000185.1 GCA_022510525.1 Lachnospiraceae bacterium
GTAACTGCGTCCAGGCGCTTCTGACAATCTGGTATTCTATCGGCGTTACCGGGATTTTTAGATGCATTAATTGCAGCTTCCTTGCTCCCATACCATTCAATCACTTTAGAAAAATTCTTCTGCGCCTGTTCTGAGGCTGCATTCTTCAAAAAATGCTCCTTAAAAGCTTCCATACTTCCGTACTGGTCAATGAAGATCTGTTTTTGTTCATCATTCATGTTATTGACCATGTCATCGTACATTGTACGGATTTCTGTTTCATTAAATACAGTAAAGTCCATTTTATTCTCTCCTTTCAGAATGTCATCAATGCTGGATATCAGACGCTCTATGCGTTCCTTTTTGGATTCCAGCATTTTTCTCTGCATCTGCAGAATCTGGTTTTTGTCAAGCGTAGGATTATCCATAACAGCCTTGATTTCCTTTAAAGGAATATCAAACTCACGGAAGAACAATATTTGCTGCAATGTCTCTAAGGCTTTATCGTCATAAAGCCGGTATCCTGCTTCATTTTTTTCCGTAGGAGCAAATAAACCTATTTCATCATAGTAATGAAGTGTGCGTACGCTGATACCTGTGAGAAGCGATATTTCCTTTACTGTCATCATGTTGTTGGATCCTCCTTGTTCTTGATATGACCACTTTACTCTATGACGTTACGTGAAGGTCAATAGGATTTTACATATTTTTTTCAAGTAAAAGATTTTGCGATCATTCATTGAAAGACCGCCGCTAGGGTTTACTCCTTACGGCGGTCTCATATTTTTCATGGTTGCAGGAAGCAGTCAAATTGTAATATGCTATCCTAATATATAGTCTTTATTTTGTACCAAATCGTAATAATCAGAGGAAATATATTTCTTGCTTTTGAATTTCTTACCCTCATACATAGGATTGACAACAAAATACTCAACCTCCGTATAAGGAGCTGTTTTCTTCACAATACGAACAAGTTTATTATATGTTTTTGTGAGCAATTCAGAGCGGGAAACCCAATTGTCATCATCTGCATATTGTCCAGTTATAACATAAAGTCGATTTGAAACTATTAAATAATTTTTCCCTTTTGGAGTTGGAATTGAAAAACCTGCTTCAATAACATTAAGTAATGATTTGTTGGAAACATATTGGTTATCAGATTTTTGCTCAATATCAAAATTGCCGATGGAAGGAATATGAAAATAATATCTGCAACAGTTATCTTTTACAGTGTCCAAAGTTGTACCACCAAATAATTTCCATTTACCATTTTCCAAAGAATGCCTGTAAATAATACAGCCGGAATTCAAAGCAGCTTGTGCAACTGATAAAAAATCGTTATATCCCATATAGTAATTTATTTGTTTTCCCATATATTTTCTCCAAAACAATGTAAATTAGATTCATTTTTTTGCAGTATAGTTATTATAGCATTTGACGATAAAGTTTTCCATATTTACAAGTATCTTTTCATAAGGAAATCAATAAGGAAATCAATAAGGAAATCAATAAGGAAATCAATAAGGAAATCTTAAGGCCTGCAATATTGCAGACACTTTGTGGCCATGATAGAATAGATACAGATTAATATATGGATAAAGGAATACGTATCTATGAAGAGGAAGTGGTTGACTGAAATAGCCATTTCAACAATCTCATAAAGCGATGGAGGTAAGGATGAATTATTTTGTGGATGCTGATTTTAATAAGCTATGGAAACCTGTAACAAGTAAATATAAAAGATTTACGATGCCATTTCCGACTGATGAAGAATTGATTGTGCATGAGAAAAGGCTTGGCGTGAAACTGCCCGCCTCATATATTGAACTTGCTACAGCCTCGCAGAATGGCGGCTTACTCATGCGTAACGGAGTTCCCATTCGTGATGAAGCCGGCAATGTAATCCGATATGTGAAGATAAATCATATCAGTCCAATCGGTCATATTGAGCCGGAATACACGTATCTGAATCAGATATGCGACTACCCGAGTCTTCTTTATAATATCCCCAATTTGGTTGTCATTGGGGAGAACTGGGACGCAGACTATGAGTTTTTTGTCCTGAATTATAAGAACTGTGGGGCAGATGGAGAACCGACCGTTGAATTCATAACACAGAAATCAAAACGCGGTGGTACAGACGAACCTGTGAGTGGTGATTGGCGGTTTATCAATGAAAAATTTTACTGGGAAATGACAGCCACAGTGGCAAATACCTTTGATGAATTTGTGAAACAGCTTGTGGTTATACCAAAACCCGTTCCTTTGGATTTTGCAGTTGTGAAAGAGCAGCTAAAACAGGCTGCACAGGAGGCATTTTGGCAAATCGTAAAAACATATGGGCAGGAAGAAATTATTTCGTTTGGTTTGTATGTTGATGATGAAGGCACTATGGTGGCAAGCGCAGCAAATACAAAATCACATTTGGATGAACTTGTAGCCAAAGACCCTTCCCAGAAAGAGTATTTTACCTATTGCATAAACGAGTGGTGCTGTGATGCGCCTTGTGTACTTCATTTGTTTGACCCGATATGCAGAGAGCTTTCCATACATAGCCGAGCGTTGGGAACAGAAAATAAAATCAAACGTTTTCGGGACAAGCTGATTCAGCTTTGTGTGGAAATATTGGCGGAATTAAAGGCAGAGGGGTACTTTACCAAAGAGTACCATTTGCCGATTTTGCTTAATGTTGACATTTCAAATGGTGTACTTTCCATGTCAAAAGCGAAAAAGATTCGTGCAAGCTTGCAATGAAAGAAAGGGAAAATTTGAGGAAGGCATGGAACATGGCAGACAGGGAGGGCGCGCGGAAGGTTTAGCGTCTCCAGCGCAGATTCCAATAGATTCTCATCTCTCACGCCATGTCTGCCGCCATACTCGTCGATTAACTGCTTGTGTAGCGTAAGGACCTGTTTTTTGTGATCCTGATCATTTAGCAAGCACCTCGTGTGCCTCTTTATTCCGTTGCAAAAATCTCTTTGACACACTTAATACATCATCATCTGACGCTTCTGCTTCCTTTTCTGCTTTGCTGAAATCAATTACCAAATATCTTGGCATATTGTTTTTCAAGATGACAGCTGATCCTTTTTCGTCCACTCGTCTGGCAACTTTGGAAAAATTTTGGTTCGCCTCGGTAATTGAGAACATTGCATTTGTATCTATGGTCATGTGAATACCTCCAATTTTCTATTCTACATATAGTA
>JAFLTH010000186.1 GCA_022510525.1 Lachnospiraceae bacterium
TCTACGAGCGTCCATGCTCGTTTCGGGCTTTTCGGGACATCCGTGTCCCGAAATCGCTGACATAGTGCGGAACATTAAGAAAATCGCATTCGACTGCGCAATGACAGCGTTATGATATTTTGTGTAGCTTGCCGAAGTAGTTATACATTATTATTTGGTAGCGCACGAAATGTGGGTGTGATATAATCGGATAAGTGCTTGGATATTGTTTATAAGGTGTAAATTACATGAATTATATACTAAACGGGATTGGTAACCTTAAATCTGGTGTTTTATTTGGTACAGCAGCTTATATTATAATAATCTTTTTTCTTTATATCTTGAAAGTACGAAAAAGTATTTCTTGGAAATGCGTGGTTGAGGCAATATTCTGCATATATGTTATCACACTGTTAAAAACAACAGGAATTTTCACATTGAATTTTAGTCTGAATGGAATCTTCAACTATAACTTGATTCCCTTTATCGGAAGTTCTATCATCCCTGTTTTACTAAATTTTATTTTGTTTGTTCCCTATGGTTTTCTGCTGCCGTTTGTTTTTAGTTCATGTAAATGGAATTGGAGAAAAGTTGTAATTATTGGCGGGATAACTTCATTAGTAATTGAACTTCTGCAAATGTTTGGCGGCAGATATGCAGAAATAGATGATTTTTTGATTAATACATTCGGAGCATTCTTCGGCTATATAATTTATACCTGTGCTCATGAATTAAAGAAAAACCGCAAAAAGGCAGTTGCTTATTTTTTGTCTCTGTGCGTTGCTTTTATAATTGCTTTTATGGGGATTTATGTAGTAGGTGACAATGAAAGACAATTACCGGATGGATTGGATGCTGTCGAAGGTAATCTTGCGGAAATCAATGTTTATTCTGGCGGGGAAGAACGTAAAGTTGAGGTGGATTCGGAAGTATATAATTGTTTTACCAGTCAGGTTTCTAATTGTGGAGGTCATATGTTAGAACCTCGAAGTATTGATGAAAGTGAGATTTGGAACGATAGCGATAGCTTTATTGAAATCATATATTTTTCTCCGCAAACCATTGTTTTTGAAAATTCTGTAGATTTTTCTATTTCAAATGCTGACAGGATACTTTACAACGCTGACCGGAACCTTTTATATTGGGGGAATTCCTATTATCAGAATTGTGTTGATTATACGGAACTGACTGGTGAATTACAGGAGCATAGAAATGAAATATTGGAAGGATATGAGCGATTGCGCATACTAATTATCGAATGCTTTAGTTAAAAGTTAATTCCTTTGTTGGGGAAATTATTAAATCATTATTTATCTGGCCATAATAAAGGGACAGAAATGGTTCATGGGTAATTTTTGATTTGCCTAACTGATTTTGTGTAGGATTTTTAGATTTTGCTGCCGGATACCGGTGAAAATAAAATATCTGTCAATCTGCACAATACAGTATCTTGTGCCCATTCTGCATATTTTCCTTTTAGAACCCATATATTGGAATTTATACCTGGATGTTCTTATTGTAGGCCGATTATTTTCTATATGATCCGTTATATAAAGCATTTGCCACAAACTTACATTTGTGGTATAAAATTCATATCTAATAATCTTGATGTTATTTGCTTTCTAATGTATCTATTGTTCTATGCCATGGGAATTATTCGGCACTCTGTCGAAAACCTTCGGCATCTTACCGGGCCCATTGGTCTGTCTATGAGAAAGGTCTTTTTATGTCTGTTAAGTTTCAGGGGAATACATCTGATGTTTTTCTCAAACAAACGAATCGTAAACGAACCCGCGTCAACTGGCACGAAGCTGCCTGCTGTGCGCTACAGATTGAACTGCGTGATTATTCCGCTCTTCTGGAATATATGGATGAATATGTCCTCAGTAAGAATCATTACCGTATCGACCTGCTTGTCATCAAAAAGCTGACGAATCAAGTCATCTCAAAGAATATAGCGCTTATTTTTAAGACCTTCAACCTCTTCGAGATCAAGGGTGTAGGCTCCACGGTCGGCATTGATTCCTATTATAAGACCATCGGCTATGCAGGACTGCTGATCGATCAGACCGGGGAAAAGGATCAGTATTCATGTCTGGATGTGAGTCTGTCATTCCTAAGTTGCCATTATCCGAGGAAACTGATGAAACATTTACAAGAGGAGAGACAATTAAGTGTTGAAAAAATCTCCCCGGGAGTATATCATATCAATAAAGAGACATTTAATACACAGATTATCGTCACAAAAGAACTGCCGCCGAAGGACAACCTGTATCTTCGTTGCCTGACGGACAAGCTTCACGATGCGGGGCTTGCCGCGAAACTTACTGACGATTATACGCAACACCGAAAACAAACAATCTATAGCCGATATATGCATCAGATTACGGCTGCCAACACAAAAGCAAAGGAGGGTGTACATATGGTTATTGATGAATGGCTTTATGAGATGTGCGGAACAAGTTCAGATGAGGTCATTGCACGTGCAAAGAAGGAATCTGAGGAATATTTTCAGCCGCGGATTGATAGTTTATCATCGGATAATAGACTTCTGTCTGCTCAGAACGACTATCTAAAATCTCTGTTGATACAAAATAATATTCCATTCA
Source organism: Lachnospiraceae bacterium (assembly GCA_022510525.1). Taxonomy (GTDB): domain Bacteria; phylum Bacillota; class Clostridia; order Lachnospirales; family Lachnospiraceae; genus UBA3282. The sequence continues at coordinate 2,589 of JAFLTH010000186.1, forward strand.
ATTTGGAAACAGAATGTGAGGCTGATTAATATACGTTTTGAAAAGCATAGAAGGAGAGAAAAATGTACGTCAGGGACAATGCTAGGGCGTTTGTTTTAAACGAGGAAAACGAGATTTTGTTACAAAGATTTATATTTAGTTTTACAGGTAGAGAAAGAATCCTGTGGGTGACACCCGGAGGTGGAGTTGAAGCGGGTGAAAGCTTTGAAGAAGCCTTAAAAAGAGAATTATTTGAGGAACTTGGGATAGAAGTTGATGTTGTTGGAGAGCCTGTGTTAACTTTAGATATTCCGTTTGAGGCAAGGGATGGAAAGTTTATAAGTCATGAGGTATATTATCTTTTAAGGTTATCCTCTGATACGATAGTGTCCTTTGAGAATATGGAAGAGAATGAAAAAGATACTTTTCTGGATTTAAAATGGTG
>JAFLTH010000187.1 GCA_022510525.1 Lachnospiraceae bacterium
CCCCGCCCCGACTCCGACGCCTCTCCATCCGTCCCCCTTACACAAATTTCAATTTGTACAATTCTAAATTATTGTAGAATAGGAATAATATTATGGACAATGAATTATTTGAAAAACGTAAAAAGTTAATATTTGAACTTATGCACGACGACATGTATGTCCCGATGAAAGAAAAGGAACTTGCTTCATTTATGCAGGTATCTAAAGCGGAAAGAGAGGATTTTAAGAAGGTTTTGGATGCTCTTTTATCCGATGGTAAGATACAACTAACCGCCAAAGGCAAGTATATGAAACAGGATGAGAACATTCTGATAGGTACTTTTATCGGAAATGCCAGAGGTTTTGGCTTTGTTGAGGTAGAGGGACGGGAGGAAGACCTGTATATTCCGGAGAGTATGGTCAACAATGCTTTTCATCTTGATAAGGTTCAGGTGGAGCTTTTACCCGGAAAACGCGGTAAGCGGCAGGAGGCTGTGGTGCGCAAGATATTGGAGCATGGAACCAGGCAGCTTGTCGGAACGTATGAGAAGTCTGAGAACTTTGGCTTCGTGATTACGGATAACGGAAAGATAGACTCCGATATTTTTATTCCAAAGGAGTGGTCTAAAGGTGCGGTTAACGGGCATAAAGTAGTAGTGGAGCTGACAAGCTACGGTGATGAGAATCATAAACCCGAGGGAAAGATAGTAGAGATTCTGGGACATATAGGTGACCCCGGTGTGGATATAATGTCAATAGTGCGTGGCTTTGACCTGCCGATGGAATTTGGTGAAAAGGTTTTAAATCAGGCGGAAAGGGTGCCGGATGAGGTACAGGACGCCGATATGGCAGGGCGCATGGACTTAAGGGATGTACAAATGGTAACAATTGACGGTGAAGACGCCAAGGATCTGGATGATGCGGTGAGCGTATCCAAAGAAGGCGATTTTTACGAACTTGGTGTCCATATTGCGGATGTTTCCAATTACGTACAGGAAAACTCGGCGCTTGACTGGGAGGCCCTGAATCGTGGAACAAGTGTGTATCTGGTTGACAGGGTGATTCCAATGCTGCCCCATAAACTTTCCAATGGTATCTGTTCTTTGAATCAGGGGGTGGACAGGCTTGCGCTTAGCTGCATAATGAAGATTGACGGCAAAGGGAATGTTGTGGACTATCAGATAGCCGAAACCGTAATCTGCGTAAACAGGCGGATGACATATACCAGTGTGAAAAAGATTTTGGAAGACAATGATGAAGCCGAATGTAAGGAATATGAAGAGCTGGTTCCAATGTTCAAGCTGATGGAAGAGCTTGCTGCCATACTCAGGAAAAAGAGACACGGCCGTGGCTCAATTGATTTTGATTTTCCTGAAAGCAAGATCATTTTGGACGCTGAGGGGCATCCTATAGATATAAAGCCGTACGAGAGAAACGTCGCAACTAAGATAATTGAGGATTTTATGCTTATAGCAAATGAGACTGTGGCACAGCATTTTTACTGGCTGGAGCTGCCTTTTGTCTATCGCAGCCATGATAATCCGGACCCGGAAAAAATCATGAAACTATCGACTTTTCTCAATAACTTTGGATACTTTATAAAAATGTCGCAAGACGAAATTCATCCTAAAGAAGTGCAGAAACTTCTGGATAAAATAGAAGGAACTCCGGAAGAAATGTTGATAAGCAGACTTACTCTTCGCAGCATGAAGCAGGCTAAGTACACCGTTGAATGCAACGGACATTTCGGGCTTGCATGTAAGTATTACTGCCATTTCACCTCGCCAATAAGACGTTATCCGGATCTGCAGATACATCGTATCATTAAGGAACAGCTCAGAGGAAGGCTTAAAGAAGAACGAATAGAGCATTATAGCAGTAAGCTGCCGGAGGTCGCAAAACATTCTTCCGAGACCGAAAGACGTGCGGATGAGGCGGAGCGCGAGACAGACAAGCTTAAAAAGGCCGAATATATGGAAGCTCATATCGGGGAGATTTTTGAGGGCGTTATATCCGGAATTACCAGCTGGGGAGTCTATGTGGAATTACCCAATACTGTGGAAGGTTTGATACATGTATCCAAACTGCCAGGAGATTACTATTATTATGATGAAAACACCTATGAAATGGTGGGTCAGGACACCGGCAAGACATATAGGCTTGGTGAGCAGATTAAAATTTGTGTGGACGGTGTGGATAGATTGGACAGAACTATTGATTTTTCAATTCCTATATTATAGAAAGGTAAGTGCAAAGAATGTCAAACGAAGCAATGAAGCTGGTTGCCAATAATAAAAAGGCATATCACGATTTTTTTATAGAAGAAAAATACGAAGCCGGTATTGAACTGCATGGAACGGAAGTCAAATCTCTACGTCTTGGTAAATGCAGTATCAAGGAAGGGTATGTCCGAATTGAGAACGGAGAGGCATATGTATACGGTATGAACATCAGTCCGTATGAAAAGGGTAATATTTTCAACAAAGACCCGCTCAGGGTAAAAAAGCTGTTGCTTCATAAACCGGAAATCCGTAAACTTGACGGTAAACTCTCGGAGCAGGGATATACGATTGTTCCGCTTCAGGTATATTTTAAAGATGGCAGGGCGAAACTTGAGATAGGTCTTGCCAAGGGTAAAAAGCTTTACGACAAGAGACAGGATATTGCCAAGAAAGATCAGCGCAGGGAAAATGAGAGGCAGTTTAAGATTAAGAACTTGTAATGTATGATGTATTAAAACACTGCGAGTTAAACAGTAATGAGTGATTATATTGTAGTTATATACAAAATATGATAAGATATAAATGTGATATACATATATATAACGGGTGTTATATTATATGTTTTTATATGGGGCAGTCAAGGTTTCGACAGGGGTCTTGCAGCTGGAGAAGCTATCCGCAGGCGATGC
>JAFLTH010000188.1 GCA_022510525.1 Lachnospiraceae bacterium
CCACCGAACCTGTAAAATACGTGGTTAAGAAAGGAACCAAAGACCTTTCCAAAGCTAAGATAGCGTTCTATGAAAAGGGTGTATCAAAGGCAGCGAGTAAGTTTGGTTATACAGGCGGAGCAGTTAAACCGGCTAAAGTTGTGATCACATTCAAGGATAAAACTCCTGTAACGATAATACTGGACGAAGAAGATTCAAATTATGACGCAACTATATTTGATAAATTTGATGTAATCTTTACAAACAATGTAAACAAAGGAAAGGCAACGGTAATAATCAGTTCCAAGACCGACGAGTATGTAGGAGGAAAATCTGCAACCTTCAGCATAGCCGCAAAATCAATAGCAAACATGTTCTCAAAAGATTAATAAAAGCATAAGTGCGAGGGCGTTGATTACCAAAATAAATCGACGCCCTCTTTATCATTGCCAAAACCATTTTCCTATGATAAAATAGTGCGGTAGAAAGTGGTAAAAAAATAGCAGTCACTTTCATTGCAGACGGCATAACAACTGTTTGCTTGGAAAGGAGAAAATCATGTATCAGAAAGTTGATACCAGTTTGAACTTTGTAGATAGAGAAAAAGAGGTTGAGCTTTTTTGGAAGGATAACGATATTTTTCAGAAAAGTATGGACTCACGTAAGGAAGGACCAACTTATACATTTTATGACGGACCTCCGACGGCAAACGGTAAACCGCATATAGGACATGTCCTGACACGAGTAATCAAGGATATGATTCCCAGATACCGCACCATGAAAGGCTGCTTTGTTCCGCGTAAGGCAGGATGGGATACACATGGTCTGCCGGTGGAACTGGAAGTAGAGCAGTTATTGGGTCTGGATGGAAAAGAGCAGATTGAAGAGTACGGTCTTGATCCTTTTATCAGTAAATGTAAGGAATCCGTATGGAAATATAAAGGAATGTGGGAGGATTTCTCCGGTACTGTCGGTTTCTGGGCCGACATGGATAATCCTTATGTAACATATCATGATGATTTTATTGAATCCGAGTGGTGGGCATTAAAACAGATTTGGGATAAAGGACTTTTATATAAGGGATTTAAAGTTGTTCCATACTGCCCGCGCTGTGGAACTCCGCTTTCCTCACATGAGGTGGCGCAGGGATATAAGGCCGTAAAAGAGCGTTCTGCAATCGCAAGATTTAAAGTGGTTGGAGAGGATGCATATTTCCTTGCATGGACCACAACCCCCTGGACACTGCCCTCCAATGTGGCACTTTGTGTGAATCCGGATGAGAACTATGTAAAAGTTAAAGCGGTTGACGGCTATACTTATTATATGGCGGAAGCTCTGCTTGATAACGTGCTTGGCTCACTGGCAGAAGAAGGTGAGAAGGCATATGAAGTATTGGAGACCTATAAAGGAACCGATTTGGAATATAAAGAATATGAGCCGTTATTTGCCTGTGCAGGTGAAATGGCAGCTAAGCTTCGTAAGAAAGCTCATTTTGTAACATGTGACACATATGTCACAATGACAGACGGTACAGGTATAGTTCATATTGCACCGGCATTCGGTGAAGATGATGCCAATGTAGGGCGCAGGTATGACCTGCCGCTGGTGCAGTTTGTGGATGGTAAGGGTGAGATGACAGAGGAAACACCTTATGCGGGAATTTTTGTGAAGAAGGCAGACCCTGAGATCATAAAGGATCTGGATAAGGAGGGTAAGCTTTTCTCCGCACCCAAATTTGAACATGATTATCCTTTCTGCTGGAGATGTGATACTCCTCTTATTTACTATGCAAGAGAATCTTGGTTCATTAAGATGACAGCGGTAAGGGATGACCTTGTACGCAACAATAAAACAGTTAACTGGATACCGGAGTCCATCGGAGAGGGCCGTTTTGGTAACTGGCTTGAGAATATTCAGGACTGGGGAATTTCCAGAAACCGTTACTGGGGTACTCCTTTGAATGTGTGGGAGTGTGAAGACTGTGGACATATGGAAGCCATCGGCTCCAGGGAAGAACTTGAAAAAATGAGTGGTAATTCAGCTGCTAAGACAGTGGAATTACATCGTCCATATATTGACGAAATAACGATAACCTGTCCGGACTGCGGTAAGACTATGAAGCGTGTACCGGAGGTAATAGACTGCTGGTTTGATTCAGGGGCGATGCCTTTTGCACAGCATCATTATCCGTTTGAGAACAAAGACTTATTTGATGCGCAGTTCCCGGCACAGTTTATTTCGGAGGCGGTAGACCAGACCAGAGGCTGGTTCTATTCACTGATGGCTGAATCTACGCTGCTGTTTAATAAAGCGCCTTTTGAAAACGTAATAGTATTGGGTCACGTACAGGATGAGAATGGACAGAAGATGTCCAAGTCCAAGGGTAACGCGGTTGACCCGTTTGAGGCATTGGAGACTTACGGTGCCGATGCAATAAGATGGTATTTTTATATTAATTCCGCACCATGGCTTCCTAACAGATTCCATGGCAAGGCAGTACAGGAAGGACAGCGTAAATTCTTAGGTACGTTGTGGAATACTTATGCATTTTTTGTACTGTATGCAAATATTGATAATTTTGATGCAACTAAATATATCCTGGATTATGACAAGCTTCCGGTTATGGACAAGTGGCTGTTGTCCAAGCTGAACACGGCGATTAAAGAAGTTGACCAGAATATGGACGCTTACAGAATTCCGGAGGCTGCCAGAGTTCTTGATAATTTCGTGGATGAGATGAGTAACTGGTATGTCAGAAGAAGCCGTGAGCGTTTCTGGGCAAA
>JAFLTH010000189.1 GCA_022510525.1 Lachnospiraceae bacterium
TTTCTCATATCTGCGATGAATTCGCCTATCTTTTCCTGATTCATTGTTTTCCTCCGAAATATAATTCTCATTATTTTAACATTTTATCACCGCTTTGTGCCTTTTTATAATTATAAAAATAGCAAAAAGAATGATAATCACAGCTAACATAACCCATCCACGATTCAAAAGCATTTCTCTGCACATTTCATAATAGAAATCCTCTGATTTTCCGTTAAACCGGATAACCAGTTTATAGAACGGATAACTTGAAACATCCGGAGGCAGAGACGGAGCGAGCAGGAGCGCATAGGTCATAATCTGCCCAAACGGTTCTTTCACAACAAAGGCAAGCAATATTTCTAACCCGATTAACACCATAACAGATGGCACAAGCCACAATCCGATATATTTAAACATCTCCATCGTTGAACCTCCATCATACAAGGCGCTCAGTTTATAACTGCAGATAAGCGGGATGACTGACAGCAATACAATGACGGCAAGTATATATAATGTCAAGAAAGCAAAGAGCCTAAAAACTTTCACCATAGTATCTGCTCTTTTTATCTTTTTATTGATGTATGTATTGGTCAGTACAGGTAAGCACACAAGAAGAACGACACCCCAATTATCCGCATAAATCCTTGCAAGTTGGGCACACGGAACGTCACAGCTTCCTATCCGCTGTGTGAATGTCTCTATCAGCATATCTTTGTCAATCGATACCAACTTGATAATCCTTCCGTAGGCATTTATAATTTTTATCATGATCTCGGAATCACCATATATTCCAATCGGACCAATCAGAAAAATATAGGGAAATTCTATAAAGATAAATTCAATAAAGATTACAATACAGCAAATGATATTTTTTCTACTTTTTATCAATTCCATTGTACTTCTCCATATCAGGTATATTTTAGGTCGATTTTTGCGCTGTTGAATATGGGTTGTTACTTCATTCATTTCAATTCCGTCTTTTTAAAAATATAATAGGAAACAGTTGATGCGACTAAAACAGTAATTATGCTAATCAGCAAATACTTTGTATAGTGTTGACCCTTTAGGATTTCCAAGATATCATATACCGGCACCGATTCCAAACTGCGGAAACCATCTTCATTTACATATAAGGGAAGTGTAAATGCAGTCATGACACCAAAAATACTATTGGTATATAAACAACCGATCACTTCGCTGACACTCGCCAGATTTTGAAAAATCGGGCTGCCGAACATAATCCAGACAATCTCTATCGCAGTCACTGCAAACAATGATTTAAAAGCAAACGCCGCCAAAATATTGATTGCAAGAAATCCGCTTAAAATGACTAAATAAACCACTTCCGTTCTCACCAGCAACATAAACTCATAAAATGAACCTTTAAGTCCAAATCCAAACAGACAAGTCATTCCAATCATATCAACACTCTGATAAATCAATGTAATTATGATACACGCAATCCAGTAAACAAATATTTTCGACATGAATATATTTCTTCTGCTGTTTCCGACTGCAATCTGTGAGTGAAGAATCCGATTATCAAAATCACCTCCAATAAAAACCCCTGCCAATATACCACACAGCAATAAACATCTCTGCCAAAATAAAAAAGAATGGAACAATTCTTTTACCCCGTTTGACGGATGATATAATCCCGTAAAATATGCATAAATATCCATGAAAGCATACAATATCGTTCCAATTAATAACGCCTTGTAATAGATTGATTTTCTCAATTTATAAAATTCTGCTTTTATCAGATTACGCATTTCCTTCTCTCCTCTCTCCTATCAGGTTTACAAAGTATTCTTCCAATGTACCGGATTCCCCCGATGCAGTTTGACAGGAACGATGCTTTGCCTCGATTTTTGTTTTCAGACTTTCGTGGTCGATCAGCTCCACAATCTTTCCGTGGTCAATAAAAATATATTCGTCCGCAAATTGGTACAACTCACTCAAAATATGGCTTGAAACAATAATCGTAGTACCATATTCTGCATTGATTTTCTTCAGCAGATTCCTTACTTCAATAATGCCAAGCGGATCTAAGCCGTTAATCGGTTCATCCAATATCAGTATGTCAGGGCGGTTTGCCAATGCCTTCGCAATCCCAAGCCGCTGCTTCATTCCCAGTGAAAAATTTTTCACTTTCTTCTTTCCCGTATGTTCCAATCCTACTGTGATAAGCAGTTCTCTGAGATAATCTTCGTTCGTATTTCCGCAAATTTGTCCGTGAAGATATAGATTATCCCACCCCGATAAAGTTCCGTACAAGGCAGTCTCCTCAATCAAACTTCCCATATGCTGACGGAATTTCTCCATATCTTTCTCAGATGCCTCTTTTTCAACACCTTCGCTATATAACAAGATTTTTCCGGCAGACCGCCTGCTCCCTCCGGTAAGAATTCTCATCAGCGTCGTCTTTCCGGCGCCGTTTTGTCCAATAAGACCATATATTTTTCCTTTTTTGACACTGACAGATACAGTGTCCAGCACGCACTTATCTTTGTAGCGTTTTGTCAACTGTTCGGATTTCATGACATATTGTTCCATGATCTCTCTCCATTCTGAAGCGTTTAATGGAATATGTATCGCTTCTGCAGCCCATGTTAGAAGAGAGAGCGCAGACTGACAACCGCTTTGTTGTAGAATCTCTCTACCTCTGGTAGAAAAAGAGTCAACTCGGCAGCCAACAAAAAAGCAGCCCCAACTTCGGGA